>CAYWBA010000054.1:0-12660 GCA_964455955.1 uncultured Planctomycetota bacterium
ATGGAGCAGAAAAATATCCCCTTCCCGACCGTGAAACGAGTCTTCTGAACTGAAAGTGGCATGTTTGGCTTCCTTAAACAGTTGTTCAGCATCTTCGAAGCTCGACAGAAATTCCCTGAGTTGCCCGAGCGGTATTATTCTGGCTATGTTATCTTTAGCAATTTCCACGCTGTAAAAGTCCTTCTCCGCTTCTTCCGCGCCTGCATGTTACATGAACCCCCATCCAAAATCAACCTTGCCATCCTGCGCCGGGGCAACGTTAAGGCAGGGGGCGGTATCCCCCGGAAATTGCTGAACCCGCGCAACCGCCAATTACATAAGTGGGCGAGGGGGGATTCGAACCCCCAATCCCTTAGCGGGCGAGGGATTTTAAGTCCCTTGCGTATGCCGTTTCCGCCACTCGCCCCGCAATCTCCGCCGCCGGCACAGCTTTCTTGAGCCCTGCCGGGCTGGCGCGGTCAAGAGCCGTGCCGCAGGCGGTCGCCACAGTCGTCTGGCAGGCCGACACGGCGGTGGATAGCCTCGAGGGCCATCTGCACATCATACTCGACGCGGCGATAGTGAAACTTGTCGCCTTCAACTACTACGTAGCACGCGCGCCTGTCACCGTCGCGGGGCTGCCCAACACTTCCGACGTTAATTATGAGTGGATTCTTTCGCAGCAAAGGCAAGTTCTCGTCATCATATTTATAGTACTTGATATCGCTTGCGACCTTTTCATATACGCCGGGGATATGGGTGTGCCCGACAAAGAGCGTCTTTATTGTCGGCGGGAGTTTGCTGAAGACCTCCTTTGCTGCGTTGATGGAGTCTACGTATTTGAAATATGAGTCAAACGTCCCATGCCCGAAGGCCATGTCGTCTATAACAACCTTGGACTGGAGGTGTTCACGCATGAATTCCCAGCGCTTGAATGCGTGAGGGCGGGAATACTGCATCGGCTTGAGCCGGTCCCGGGTCCAGTAGACAGCGGCGGCGGCGGTCTCGTTGAAGTATTTTGGAATCTTGTACGTTACCGCATCATCGTGGTTTCCACGCAGGACCCACTCAAAGTCTTCCATTGCGATGTCAATTACTTCAAGCGGGTGAGCGCCGTAGCCCACCAGGTCCCCGAGGCAGTAGATTTTGTCTATCTTCTGGTTCTCGAAGTCCTCGAGCACTACAACCAGAGCCTCGAGGTTGGAATGTATGTCGGAGATTACGGCAAATCTCGCCATTTTCGGGAGCCCTCGTTGTGAATCCTTTGTTCTTACATTATAATACAAAATCATCTTGTGTCAAGCTCCGGCAAAGTACAAGTCTGCTCGCTTTAGTCTTGACACGCGGCGGAACTGATAATAACATTAAGTGCTGGTAAACTTCGAAGTTGGGTGCAGGTCTGCGTGGCAAGGGTACTGAAGCGGGCACGCTATGTACGAGAAGCTTAAGTCTCATATAATCAATAACTTCGAGCAAGTCTTTGTGCTCGTCGTATTGGTGGCCGTGCTGTTCACAGGGCTGCTTGTGCCTTATAAGCTGGCCATGCTGCACTTCTTCTACCTGCCTGTCATGCTGACGGGTTTCGTCTTTGGCCGCAAGAAAGCTCTCCAGGGAGCAGCGCTTGTTATTCTCGTCGTAATCGCGTATGTGATATTCCAGTCTGACCAGTTCACAAAGGAAGGCACGGCAATAGCCGAAGGGGTTCTCTCGCTGGTGGCGTGGGCGGGCTTTCTTCTTCTTTCGGGTTACGCTGTAGGGTTCCTCCACGACAGCAGCAATGCCGAGAAGCGCAGGACGATGCAGCTTAACGTGGAACTGAAAAAAATGGTTGAGGAAGGCCAGAAAGCCTTCCAAGACAAGCAGCAGTCGAGCAAAGTGCTGCAGGAAAGCTACAAGAAGATTGAAGAGTTGAACCTTGTGATTAAGGGCTTGCGTGAAAAGATGCTGGAAAACCTTGTGGCCTCAATGGACCCGCACGTGGCGCGCATGGTTTTTGAAAAAAAGCTCAAGGAGGAGCGGAGAGAAATCACAGTCCTTTCAGCCGCGCTCGCCAACTTCCAGGATTATGCGGTACAGGAACAGACCACTACCGTGACACAGACAATTGGACGCTTCCTTGAAGATATGGAGCAGATTATTACTGACTTCTATGGCCATATCGAGGGTTACAGCGGCGGGTCAATCCTCTGCGAGTTCGGGGCCCCGGTTGAGTACAAGACTCATGCCGTGCTTGCCACGGTGGCTGCCCTGAGGATGAGAGAGAGAGCCAAGAAACTGAAGCTGCCTGGCAGCTCAAGGTGGGGATTGCATCCGGAATTTCGCTTACAGCGCTTCTCGGCAAAGACAGGAAGAGCTACACGGCTCTTGGCCCGCCGATAAACAGGGCAGCCCACCTGCGTGCTGCTTCCAAGCCTGGTAGGATACTCATAGACAGCGAGTGCTACAACAAAGTCAAGTTCTGCATTGAAGCCAGGCTCGTGCGGGATGGGGCCGGCAAGGCGCATGAAAGCATCAGCAGGCAACTCGACGACCTTGAGGTAAGAGTTGCTGCAAACCCGGATGATGTCGGGAACCTGCAACGCCTCGCTGAAATATATCTGGAGAAGATGCAACAACCGACAAAGGCGCTCAAGCTCCTGGAACGGGCGCTGAAGCTGGAACCTGACAGCACTGAAATCAAGCTGGCCTACGCGGAAGCCAACATCCAGAAGGAATCAGACCCTCATGCCTCGAATGCGGGCCCGGCGGGCCTTGTTGCCTACGAGGTGGTTGGGACCCGTAATCCGTTCACCGACGAGAACAGGATTCCGAGAAGTTTCTATGAGCGCTACGGCAAGGTGGAAGAGCTTATCGGAATCCCGCTGGACCTTATCCTGCCTATAGAGGCTCTTGATGGGAGCGTTGGCCACTCGAGGGTTGTGGCTGTCCTGTCCTACGCCATCGCGGAGACTCTCGGCCTGAACAAAGACCAGAAGAAAGACATCCTTATGGCTGGTTACATACAGGATATAGGAAAAAAGCTTATCCCACACCATATTCTTGGCTTGACGAGGAGACTGACGGAGAAAGAATTCGCCCATATTCGCAGGCACCCAACTGGGGCGGCCCGCGTGCTGGCTTCGGCCGGTTTCAATAAGCGTAAAATCCTCGATATAGTAACGCACCACCATGAACGGTACAACGGTAAGGGCTACCCCTTTGGCAAGGCGGGCGATGATATACCTATGGGTGCCAGGATTACCGGCGTGGCAGACACTTACGATGCTATGGTTGCGTGGCGGCCCTACAAGCACAGCATGGACCGGGCCGCCGCCCTGGCGGAGATTAAGAAAGAGACTCGTTCAGGACTGTTTGACCCCTTCGTGGTGGATGCGCTTTTCACAGTCATTGGTGCGCGTTAGCAGCTCTCCTGTTCTCCTGTTCTTTGAGTTAGTAGAGCAGTAGAAAGTAGAGCGGCGCCGAAACGGCGCAGGCAGGCAGTTATGTTTTCCGACAAGGATGACACAGCCATTATAAAAATCGCCCTCTCTCGCAAGTACATCCATGAAGACGAGGTGCGGGAATGCTCCTACATCCGGAGCCAGAAGCCGGAAGAATCCCTCATATCTATACTGAAAGCCAAAGGCTACCTCAGCGACAAGGATTATCTTTCCCTGTTCAAGATGCACGCCCAGCGCGAATTATGGCGCTCTCTGAGGTTCCGCACCCGGATGTCCACCGTCGTCTTATCAGGGCAGATGGCTGCTGCGCTTTCGGAAGCTGAGACAGGTTTCAAGGAAAGGGTCCGCGAGAGCAAAAGACAAAGGGCCGTTGACGTCCCGGACTTGCCCAGTGTCCTGATTTGCCCGGGCTGCGCGACAAAATACAATGCATCCAGGCTTAAAGAAGGCAGGCAGTACAAGTGCCGCAAATGCGGTGGCACGCTGGAAGTGCCGCTTCTGGAGGAAATTGAGGATTTGGAGCCTGATGCCGAGCTTGAAGAAGCCTTCGATGGCGAGGAGCTTATCGGCCAGGTTCTCAGCGGCTGCAAGATAGTCGAGAAAATAGGCGAAGGCGGCATGGGCGTTGTTTACCGCGGCAAGCACCTCACCCTTGACAGGGATGTCGCTATAAAGGTTCTGCACAAGCAGTTGACAAATGAGTTTTACCGCAACCGCTTCCTCGCGGAATCGAGGGCGGCGGCCAAGCTGACTCACCCCAATGTCGTGCAGGTATTCGATGCCGGCCAGAAAAGCGGGTACTCTTACATCGTCATGGAGTTTGTTGAAGGCGCCACGGCGAAGCAGTTGCTGCACGCGCGCAAGCGTCTGAGCCTTGCTTTCGTCGTCAGGATTGTCTCGGAGGCGGCCCGGGGGCTGGCGGCTGCCCACAAAATCAAGCTGGTCCACCGCGATGTGAAGCCCGAGAACATAATGATATCCTTCACAGGCGATACCAAGGTCATGGACTTCGGACTTGCCAAAGATGTTGACATGCAGGGCGACATTACAAAAGCCGGCATGCTTATGGGCACGCCTTTCTACATGGCGCCTGAACAGTTCATGAACGATGCCCAGGTTGACCACCGCGCGGACATATACGCGCTCGGCGTTACCTCCTACCACATGCTTATCGGAAGACCCCCGTTTCTCGGCGACTCGCCTTACAAGGTCATGAACGCGCACCTGAACGAGAAGTACAAACCATTACGCGAACTGGACCCCGACATTCCCCCCGAGCTTGAGGCGATAATAGACAAGATGCTCCTAAAAGAACCTGAGAATCGCTACCAGTCCATGCTTCAGGTGGCAAAAAGCCTGCAGAAGGTTAACCTTCCCTCTGTGAGCAGTGAGACAGAGGAATAGCCTTCCGCTGTGGAGGAATATGATGCACCGGCTGTGGATAGTTCTTTTTATTGTAGTTGTTGTCGTAGCAGTGGTTTTTTTGGCAGTTGGAACGCTGGGCACCAGCTACAAGCGATACTCGCGTTTCGGCAAGGCGACCGCCGCCTACGAGGCTTCCGACCCTGTCCTTATCCGCGAGTGGTCCTTCACCTGAAGCGTGTGAGACCGTCTCTGAGGAGTCATGCGTGCCATGACCACCCGCATTAAAAGACGCATAGTGCAGGCTGTTTCCGCCGTAGCCATAAACTGTTACCTGTTCTGGCCCTGGCTCGGCAACTACACAAGGGGGTTCTGTGTCCCTGCCCTTAACTGCTGGACCTGCCCGGCCGCGGCCTTCTCCTGCCCGATAGGCGCTATAGGAACTTCTTTCGCCAACCACATCTTCCCGTTCTACGCCCTCGGGCTTGTGCTTCTCTTCGGCATCATTGCAGGCAGGTTCTGGTGCGGCTGGGTCTGTCCTTTCGGCCTGCTGCAGGACGTTCTCTACAAGGTTCCAACCTACAAGATAAACCCGCCGCGTTTCCTAAACTACGCTCGCTATGTGTTCCTTGTGGGCGGTGTCTTCCTCGTCCCCTATCTCGCGCGCAGCACCGAGACCAGCCTCTTCTGGTGCCAGTACTGCCCCGCAGGCCGGATTGAGGCAGGCATATACGCGAAGTTCGTCACGCCCGGGTGGCCGCAGACCTTGCGGCTAACAGTGCTTGTCGGATTTGTCCTTTTTATGATTGCCGTCAGGCGCGGCTTCTGCCGGGTGTTCTGCCCGCTTGGCGCAATTTTCGGGCTTTGCAACAAAATCAGCCTCTGGCGTATAACGCTTGATGACGAAAGCTGCACATCCTGCGGCCAATGCGAAAAGGTCTGCCCCGTGGGGCACCGGATAGAAGATTCACCTGATTCGCCCGACTGTATCAGGTGCCTTGAGTGTGAGGAGTGCAAGTTCGGTGCAGTCAGCCATGGCTTTTCCCTTCCCGGCAAAAAGCCCGGCAAAGCAAAGGGCAAAAAGTAGGGCCTGCAGCTTGTTGGAGGGGCTAATTGCGCGCTGGGCCGCGGCTGCGAATGGCTTCAAAAATCCGGCGGGCGTTGTAGCTTGAACGCACGTAAGGCCCGCTTGCAACGCCCAGAAACCCCATATCCTCCGCCACGGCCTGGTACAGCTCGAACTCGTCCGGGTGGACGTAGCGTTCGACACACAGGTGGTCCTCGCCTGGCTGCAGGTACTGGCCGATTGTCACTATGTCGCAGCCTGCGGAGCGCAGGTCGCCAAGCAACCCCTTGACCTCTTGCGCCGTTTCGCCCAGGCCAACCATGAGCCCGCTCTTGGTCAGGGTATGGGGCGCATTATCCTTGACAGTTTTGAGCAGGCCGAGCGAGCGCCGGTAGTTGGCAAGCGGCCGCGCCGCCGGGTAGAGGCGTTCAATAGTTTCGACGTTGTGGTTGAATATATCAGGCCGGCACTCCGCTACGGAGAGGATATCGCGCTCAACGCCCTGGAAGTCGGGGGTGAGTATTTCGACACTTGCATCACAGACTTTGCGAATCTCGTGTATGGTCGCGATGAAGTGGCGCCCGCCGCCATCGGGCATGTCGTCGCGGGTGACAGAGGTGACGACAACGTGCGCCAGGCCCAGCCTGCGGGCAGCTTCAGCTACGCGTCGCGGCTCATCGGGGTCGGGGGGGGCGGGCTTTCCGCCTGCTATTGCGCAGAAGCGGCAGTTGCGCGTGCAGACCGGGCCCATAATGAGAAAGGTGGCTGTTTGCGCGCCGAAGCATTCGCCGATATTGGGGCATAGTGCCTGCTCGCAAACCGTGGTGAGCTTGAGGTCTTCAAGGAGTTTTCTGACCCGGTTGGCGTGGCCGCCTGACAGTATCTTGCGTTTCAGCCAGGGGGGAAAGTTTCTTCTGTGCATCGTCCTGTTTTGCTTCAAGCAAACCTCAGTGCGGCTCGGACCAGGTTCTCGGCAGTTGCCTCCGGTTCCTTCAGTTCCGCCAGAGCCTTCCTGACAGCCTTCTCGGCAGCGCCACGGGTATAGCCGAGGGACTGTAATGCCAGCACAGCATCCATGAATGTCTGCTCATGCCTGCTTACCGTCGGCGCGCCTTCTATTTCAAGCGCCTTTATCGGCTCGCGCACCTCGATGATAATCCGCTCGGCGGTCTTGCGGCCGATTCCCTTGATGCGGGAGAGATAGGTGGAATCGTCGGACTCAATTGCACGCTTGAACTGCCCGGGACTGCTCCCCGAGAGCGCTGCCAGTGCGGTTGAGGGGCCGATGCCTGAGACACTGATAAGCATTCTGAAAAGCTGGCGCTCGGCGCGTGTGGCGAAACCGAAGAGGCGCATCTGGTCTTCACGTACGTAAAGGTGTGTAAAGAGCGTGGCGGCGCCTGAGGGAGGCAGCGCGTTGGATGTAGAGACCGGGACTGCGAGGATGTATCCGACACCAGCGACCTGGAGCACCACTTCGGTTACGGAGCGTTCCACTATGTTACCACTCAGGCGATCATACATAAGGCTTGCTCGTGAAAATCTCCGATTTTCAAGTAAGTAGAGCAGCAGATAGTTGTAAGGAGATTTTCACAGTTCTACTGTTCTACTATCTACTATCTACTTTCTCGGCCCAGTGTCAGCTGGGTTGTAAGGACAGGCCGTATTCGGCAAGCTTCCGTTTAATTTCGTTAAGTGAGGTCAGGCCGAAGTTCCGGATGCCCTGGAAAGAGCTTTCGGGTGTTCTTATGAGCTCGCCGAGAGTTTGTATTCCGAGTTTGGCAACAGCGCGCCTGCACCGCACGGACAGGTTGATAGAGGCCACGGGTGAGTTCAGCAGGTCAGGTTTCGAAGCGTCACTCTCGGCGCCTTCATCTGTTTCTTCTTCTTCAGGCTTGCTCTTCTTCAGAAGGTCTTCCTTGCCCATACCGAGAGAGAGCCCCTTGGAACTTAGAAGACTCTTGATCTCCGCAAGCGAGGTCTCGCCGAAGTTCTTGTAGGAAAGCAGTTCCACTTCAGTTTTTTGGCTCAGGTGGCCGAGCGTCTTTATGTTCATTTTCGCAAGGCAGTTGCGGCTGCGGACGGAGAGTTCAAAGTCCGAGATAGGGGTGTTAAGAATGCTGAGCAGCTTGTCGTGTTCCTTTTCTTCCTCTTCGTCGAAATACATGAACTTCGACGCCTCGCAATCCTCGAGGAACAGCTTGGCCCTTCTGTGGTTGGGATTGTCTTCAAGGATGGTCTTGAAGCACTGTAGCGCCTTGCGGTTCTTGCCGTGGTCCTCATACAGGATGCCGAGATTGAAAAGTATGTTGCTGCGGAGCGGGCGCAGCCTGCGCGCCTGCTCGTAAGTCTCTATCGCATCCTCGTCCATGCCTCGCAAATCAAGGTTGTAGGCCTTGCGGAAGTATGCGAAAATGTTTCCGGTGTCCGCGACGATTGAGTCATCGTAGTGCTGCAGGGCGGTTTCCCAGTTGCACCTGGCTTCTTCGAGAAGCCCCTCGAGGTAGAGCAGGTTGCTGTGCTGGGGGTACTGCGGCAGCTTTTCTGGTTCTTCTCCCGATTCTGCCTCTTGCGAGTCTTCCGACTCTTCGAATTCTTCTCTGGCGGCGCGCAGCCCTTCGAGGTCCAGCGGGGGTAAAGTCTTCTTGAGCTTTTCAATCAGCTTTTCCGCGTCCTTCAGTTGGCCAAGCTTAATGGAAGCCTGGCCGTCGAGGCACTTGAGTTCGAAGTCATTACCGAACTGCTTGAGCCCTTCCTTGGCCTTCTTCGAGGCTTGTGAGTGCAGTTCCTTGGTGAGGCACCATGCTACGTAGGTTGAATAAGATAGTGCTGAATTGAGATGCTTTCCAAGAAGCTTAATCGCATCCTCATCCCTGTTGACGAACCAGTAAAGGAGCGCGAGCTTATAGGACTTGTGATGACCGCGTCTGGCAGTGGGGATAGACTCCAGCTTGGACAGGATGTTTTTTATTGCTTTCTGGTTCTTCTCGGAACCGTAGACAAGCCTGCGCAAATCCTCGACGTTACTGCGCGAGAAAACATCTTTTTGCATTAGCGATTTAACTGTAACCGTGCCGCTCTCGGACATACGAAGAATACCTCCTATGAATGTAAAGTTCAAAAAGCAAAATTCAAACTTGCAATTCATAATTCATAATTTTGGATTTTGAACTGCAATTTTGCATTCTTCATTTTCTTATGCCCTGGATTTTACACCTTGATTATCTCAAGCAGACCTTCCTTGTAAAGCGCAACAAAACTCTCTACAAGCACGGGGTCGAACTGGGTGCCGGCGTTGCGCTCAATCTCTGCGACAGTCTCTTCAGTGGTGGACTTATCACGATAAGGCCGGGCCGAGGTCATGGCATCGAACGTGTCGGCCACGGCAATTATCCGGGAGATAAGCGGTATATCTTCCCCCTTCAGGCCCTCCGGGTAGCCCTTGCCATCGTAGCGCTCGTGGTGCGAAAGTATTTTGCGTGCAAAGCTCTTCGATATCTTGCCGGTTATATTCGAGCCTATTGTCGGGTGCATCTTGACGGTCTCGTACTCGCTTGCAGTAAGCCTGCCTTTCTTTCGCAGAAGCGAGTCCTTGACAATCACCTTCCCGATATCATGCAGGAGGCTGCATATCCGCAGCTCGCTCTTGTCCTTGGGTGGCAGGTTTATCTTGTCTGCAAGAAGCAGGGAATACCGCATGACGCGGATTGAATGGCCGTGAGTGTAAGGGTCTTTCTCCTCAAGGAACCGAACGCAGATTTCAGCCAGCTTTACAAAGCTTTCTTCTGTCACCCTGCGCGGTATGGCGAGCGCCGCGATATTTATCAGGGGCTGCAACTTGTTGAGGTCTACATGCCCCAGGTCCGGGTCCCTGGTGTTCTGGATTTCAACAGCGCCGATAAGATTCTCAAAAGCGATAAGCGGCATGCATATCAACGACTTGGTCTCTTTGCCGACTTCCGGCATGAACAGGTCTTTCTTCTTGCCTATCCTGGCAAAACAGTCGGGATCTTTCTGGATGTTGCAGAAGGTGATTATCTCCTTGTGTTCGGCTACCCAGCCTACGATTCCCTCTCCCAGGCGGAGCCTTGTGCGCTGGTCAATGGATACGGGGCGGCCGACCGCCTTGGCGATTGTGAGCTCGTTTGAGTTCTGGTCGAACAGGAAGAAGTAAGTGAGGTCCGCGCCCACGAAGTTGTTTATGTTGCGGCCGATATCTTCGAGGCAGTCCTCAAGGTTGTACTTGTCGAGATTGGTGATTATCTCCTCAACGAGTTCTTGGAGCGAAAGCGTCAGCTCAGCATCGTTGCTCTGCAAAAGGTCCATCTGATACCTCCGGTTTGTAGCGCAGTATTATAGCCCGCCCGCCGCTTTGCTGTCAATACCTATTTGACCTGCCCGGGCTGCTCCCTGAAGATGTTGCGCGTCTTCTTTATCTTCAGCCGCCGGAGTGCTTCCTCGTCAAGGCCAAGCAGTTCCTTTGCGACCTGCGAGGCCCTTATCTGCAGCTCTTTTATGACGTTAAGGGTGAGCTCGATGCGCCCATCCTCGCGCAGCTCTATTGCATCCACAAAGCCGCGCATGTTCACGTTGCGCACCTTGGCCTTCCGCACCTTCTCAAATGGTATGTCCTCCCGGGCCAGGAAGTCGGCGATTCTCCGGCTCAGCTCGGCGGAGCTGAACTGGCGCCCTGTTGAAGCGTGGTCAATCCGCCACTTTATCTTAGAGACACTGACAGCAATTGACGCAGCCTTGGGACTTATCAGTTGGGCGTTGTAAAGGACAACCCCTTCGGGCATCTCGGCGTTTGCCCGCTCGAGCAGAGCCTTTACATCTGTTGACTCCAGAAGCGCCATATCAAGTATTTCCGCAGTGCTTTCAATGCCCAACGGTATCGGGGAGCTGTACGATATCCGGGGCTCGGGGTTGAAGCCTCCTGAGTACGCAAGCGGCAGGCCTGCCCGCCGGAATGCGCGCTCAAGCAGGCGCTTAAGCTCCAGGTGCCCCAGATACGCAGCCTTGCCTGTCTTAGTGTAGGTTGCCCTGTACCTGAATGTGATTCCCCTGAACCTCCGCGGCTTGCGCTGCCGGGCGGTAATCGGCCTTATTGCCCGGAGGTATTCCGAGGGAAACTCACCATCGTCGCGGTCGCAGAGCCCGCAGCATACGCAACCTCCCACCCGGCAGTCGGGCGTGCGTTCCCCGCGGTAGGCCTTTCCCCTTTCAAGAAGCAGGAATTCAGGGTCAACTCCCGTGCTGAGATGCCCCCAGGGAAGCGGCGAGCCGGGCTCAATCGCCCCCGCGTAGCGCTGCGGCTGCAACCCGGCCTCTGCAAAGGCTTCGCTCCAGAGCCCGCGCCGGTGGTGCTCGCTCCACGAATCGAACCGCGCACCCCTGGCGTTGGCGGCGATAATGACAGGAAGCAGCCTGCGGTCGCCGCGCGCCAGTACGCCCTCAAGCTCGCTCAACCCGGGTTCCTGCCACTTGAACCTGACTCTAACTTTGCGCAGGCCGCGTTTGAGAATCTCCATCTTCTCGTGCGCCTCTTGCGGCGTTATCTGGCGTTCCCACTGGAACGGGGTGTGCGCCTTTGGCACAAACGTGGATACGCTGCAGGTCACCTGTGCCCTGCGGTTGACTGAAAGCCCCTTGCCGCGCACCCGGGTGCAAAGGTTCACTATGGCTTCAATATCTTCCTTCGTTTCGGTAGGCAGCCCTATCATGAAGTAGAGCTTCATGCGGTTCCAGCCTGCCCCGAACGCCATCTCCGCACTCGCCAGCATCTCCTCGTCAGTCGCGGACTTGTTGATAACTGCGCGCAGCCTCTCTGTTCCCGCCTCCGGTGCAAGTGTGAGCCCTGTCTTTCTGATTTTGCTTATGAGCTCCAGGCGCTCCTGGCTGAGCGCCCCGACACGGAGGCTGGGAAGAGATATGGATACCTGCTCCCGCAGGCACAGGGGCATAAGCGCGTTCATTACGTTGTCGAGATTGCTGTAATCGCCTGTTGAGAGCGACAGGAACGATACTTCTTCAAAACCGCTTCCTGCAAGCCCGGCGCAGACGCCTTCGTAAAGCTTTTGCGGGTCCCGCTCGCGCACCGGACGATAGGTCATGCCTGCCTGGCAGAAGCGGCACCCGGCGGTGCAGCCGCGCGCCACCTCGACTGTAAGGCGGTCATGGACAAGCTCCGTATTCGGTATCAGCGGCCTGAGGGGAAGCGGCGACTCGTCCAAATCAGGCACCCAGTTCCTAACAACCTTCTCATAGCCTGCCTTAAGTGTCTTTATGCCCGCAAATCCGCCACTCCCGTAAACCGGCTCGAAAAAGGAAGGTATGTATATACCCTTAATCTCACTTAACGCTTCAAGGAGCGCCTGCTTTTTCCTGCCCGAGGAGCGCCACTTCTTGAACGTATCAATTATCCTGTCGAGAACGCCTTCGCCATCGCCCAGAACGACTGCATCGAAGATTTCAGCGACCGGCTCCGGGTTAAACGACGCACTGCCGCCGCCTATTACCAGCGGACCCTCTTCACCCCGCTCGGCGCGCAGGAGGGGTATGTGGCCCAGCCTCAGTGTCTCCACCACGTTGGTGTAGCACAGCTCGTGGGGAAGAGTTATCCCCACCATGTCGAAATCGCAAAGAGCTGTTTCAGTCTCAAGGCTCGCCAATGCTATGCCGCGGGAACGCAGCAGGTCCGCCATGTCAGGCCAGGGCGTGAAGACCCGCTCGCAGTAGGTGTCTTTGCGCTCGTTAAGGATATTGCAAACAATGTGCAGCCCGGTGTGACTCATCCCCACGTCGTAGACATCG
>CAYWBA010000055.1:0-12597 GCA_964455955.1 uncultured Planctomycetota bacterium
GAATTGCTTTGACCCGCGGACCGTTTCAAGATAAACTTTTTCTTGAAAAGTTGTCTGTTCTTGGCTGAGGATGCAATTATGGTTAAGAAAGTTGATATCGCCAGGGAACTTGGGCTGCACGTAGCGACCGTGTCCCGGATCCTGAACAAGGTTCCCAACTACAGGGTTTCCAAAGATACTATCAGGAGAGTCTTCAAAGTTGCCCGCGACATGGGCTATGATTTCCAGAGACAGAAGCGTTATTACCGGCGCCGGTACGTTCGCATACCCGCGGAGGCAAAAGTTGCAGTACGCGCAACCCACTCAGACGGTTCCACAGTAACCCACGATGCACGCATTGCAAACATAAGTGAAGGCGGCGCCCTGCTTGCAGGTTTCAAGCCCAAAATAGATTCCATACCTTTGCGCGCCGGGGACTTTTCCCTCAAGATTACTTCAGGTGCTCTTAAAGGGATAGAAGCTACCTGCGAGGTTGTGCGAGTCGGCCGGTCTGACAGTCAAATCGGAATCTGCGTCCAGCTTAACGGCCTGTCCAGCGAGGAGACATCGCGTATCCACGACTTTATTCAACAGAACAAAGGGCGGGCCGAATAGTAGAGACTATCTCAAGACCTCACACGCGGCCACGCGAGGTCGCAAGATAGTCTCTTATAGGCATGTCTCTGCGCGGTGCGTTCCGGCTTGCTGCCTGCTGCGGGACCCATTGAAAAGTGTGTTGTGCCTCTGTGCTAAAGGACTGCCACGCAGAAGTGTTGGGCCCTCTTGGTTTGAAAAATTGCGTGGCGCGCACAAATAAATTCTCAAAAATTCTGCCCGCCGCAAACGCCGTGCAGCCCCCTAAAATCAGGACATCCAAGGTGATGGGGGCTTTTCGATAAGACTTTTTTGTGGGCCACATGGTTGACAAAGCATTGTCCCTGATGCAAAATTAGCCAATCCAAGTTGAGTCTTCGCGATTTCCGGCAAGTTGCCGGAACTGCGCCGGGCGCAGTTGTCTTTTATGGGTGGAATTGGTTTGGTCAACCCACAGGTTGCAAGGAGTAGCAGCATGGCAGAACGCAAGTTGACAGCGAGGCAGGCTGAAGTGTTGAAGTACGTAGTCGATTGCGTAGAGAAAGAGCACCGCACGCCTACGATTCGCCAGATTGGCAACAAGTTCAACCTGCGCTCCACGGGCAGTGTAAGAGATGTAATTTCTGCCCTGGTTAAGAAGAGCGAACTGGTGAAGGATGCAGCCCTCTCAAGAGGCGTTCGGCTTAACCCGAGCAAGTACAAAGTCAAAGTGAGCAAGAAAAAGAAGTAAGCTGCTTTCCAGTAGTTTACTCAATTCTTGCGCAGACCACTTGACGTGCATGACGCTGCCGGCTTGCCCAAGTGCAGGCCGGCAGTAACTATCGCCATGCGACGCAAGAAGGGGGCCGGACTCGCTGTTGAAGAACGCAGCCCCGGAATCTTCTCTCCCCCCTTAATTGACGCAGCTTATGAGCTTGCCTGTCAAGCCTGTCTCTGTTACTATTGGAACCTGCCGTGGAATTGGAGATAGGCTGCTTGAGAGAGAAAAACAAGATACTTGTCGAGCTTCTCGTAGTTGTCTGCGCCCTCGGACTCCTCAGCGTCCTTATCCGCTACAGTAGCCTCGGCTTTGCAGGATTGTGGCCGGTAATTTTTACCAGCCTGCCGTTGCTTGTCGCCATAGTCCTTAACCTTCCCCCAACGGAGCTTGGAGTCGCCTTTCGTAAGCCGCTTGCGGACTTGAAGTTCTTCGGCCTGGCCTGCCTGATATTCCTGCCCCCGTTTACAGCCGGCTATTGCATTTATTATACCCTTCTTGGCAGCCAGAGCTTTGTGCCCCGCGTGCCTGTGGGCCTCGGCAGCGTGGCTGCTGCTCACCTGCTTTATTATGCACTGCCCGAGGAGCTGCTTTTCCGCGGGTATATGCAAAAAAGGCTGGGCCACGTCTTCAGCCGGGTTTTCTCATTCCTGAAGTTCGAGCTGCCGCTTGCAGGAATAATCTGCGCGGCAATCTTTGCCCTTGCCCACGTCCTGTCCGAGCCAGGCTTCCACCGCCTGCTCGTCTTTTTCCCAGCCCTTGTATTCGCCTGGCTCCGCCACAAGACCGGCTCAATCCTCGCCGCCACGCTCTTCCATGCCGCGTGTAACATTCTGGCCTATTCCCTGAATTCGATGTTTGCTAACTCCGTGTGAGGTCTTGAGATAATCTCTAAGGCTGGCATTTTCGGCAGGGCGGGGCACCCAGATTGTAATTGAGCGCCTCGATGCGGTTCTTGAAACGCTTTGTCGGCCATTTGGAATTCTTCAGTTTGGAGCAGCCCGGGCGATGCGTCAGCGAGTACTTCGGGCGCAACTCCACAACGTACTCCTTTGACTTGCCCGGCCTGTGCGCCCAGAGGCCACGCCTGGCACGCTGTGCCTCCTTCTGCGCCTCAAATATCTCGCTGCGGTGCTTGGTGTTGGGCTTGTACGGCCAGGCGTATGCGCAGCCCTGCCTTACAAGCTCCGCGTTAACAAATATCTTGCTCTCACCCCTGCGAAGGAACAGGTATGCGAGCTTGCGGCCGTACCTGTCAGAAGACTCTTTTGCCTGGACAAGACGGATTGCTTTTCCTTCAAGCAAATCTTTAGCAAAGTCCCGGGCCTCGTTGAAATAGTACATGTTATCTTTCATATCAGGCGCGTCAATTCCCACAAGCCTCACCTGTGCCCCACCCTCAAGCACCAGCGAATCGCCATCAAACACCTGCTTCACTAAGTAACTACCTGCACCTGCAAGCGGCCGGGTGTCTTTCCGCGGCTCGCTGGAAGTCCCGACAATATAGCCGACAAGGACAAAAGCTGCCGCCACGATAAATGCAACTTTCATCTTGCGGGTCCGCAGATTCATTCTTCGATTCATTTTTCGCCTTACAGCATGGAGTACGGGTCAATATCCGCCACAACTCTCACCCTGGAGGTTGAGCGCAAGATATTTTTGCACGCAGCGGCAGTTTCGTGTATCTTTGCTGAGCTTGGTGCCTTGACAAGCGTGTGCCAGCGGAATTCGCCCCGTATCTTTGCGAGAGGTGCGGGCGCGGGGCCAAGCACCCTGACCGGGGCGTCGGGGGTCTCACGCAATGCCTGCGCAATCTCGCGCCCCTTCTCAAATGCGGCCCGCTCATCCTTTGACTGCGTGGTCACCCGCAGCAGCCGGCCGAACGGAGGGTAGTGCAGGGACTTTCGAAATGCAAGCTCCTGCTTTGTGAACCGGTTGTAATCGAGAGAAGCGGCCGCGGTAATGCAAATGTCCTTGGGGCGGTAAGTCTGGATTACCACCCTGCCCGGTCGCTCGCCGCGGCCCGCCCGGCCCGCTACCTGCACAAGCAACTGAAACGTCCGCTCCCTCGCCCGAAAATCCGGAAAGTTCAGCATCACATCGGCGTTGAGAACACCCACCACCGTGACCTCCGGAAAGTCAAGCCCTTTTGCAAGCATCTGTGTGCCCACAAGGATGTCAATCTCGCCGCGTTTGAACTGGTGCAGCACCCGGAAGTACGCGTCCCGGCCGCGCATTGTATCCGAGTCCATGCGAACCGCCCGCGCCTCGGGAAACAGCTCGCCCAAAACTTCTTCAATCCGCTCTGTCCCGGCCCCGACCTGCTTCATCCCGGGGAAAAAGCACACCGGGCACGCCTCAGGCACCGGCTTGTACTCGCCGCAGTAGTGGCAGAGCGCGCGCCGCGTCCGCTTGTGGTAGGTCAGCGTTATGTCGCAGTTGTCGCACTTGAGCACGGACTTGCACCGCCGGCACATGAAAAACGTGGCGTAGCCGCGCCGGTTCAGGAACAGCATGACCTGCTCCCCCTTCCCAAGTGCCTGCTTCACAAGATGCGTCAGGTGGCGTGAAATCACCGCCGGCTTCTTCTGCTCGAACGATTCCTCCACCATGTCCACAATGTCTATCTGCGGCTCCTTCGCTACAGTTACCCGCTCAGGCATTTCAATAAGCTCGTATTTCCCCCTCCTTGCGTTGTGAAGCGTTACAAGGTCCGGCGTGGATGAGCCCAGGACTACCGGAATGCTCAGGCGTTGTGCGCGCACAATCGCCACATCCCGGGCGTGGTACCGGGGCGTGGTTTCCTGCTTGAAAGTTGTCTCGTGCTCCTCGTCTATGACAATGAGGCCGAGTTCCGGCAGGGGCGCGAAAACCGCACTGCGCGGGCCGATAACAACCTGCACCTCCCCCCGCCGCGCCTTCGTCCAGTACCAGTGCCGCTCGGAATCGCTCTGGTAGGAGTGAAGCAGCGCGACTCTCGGGAAGTGCCTGACAAACCGCCCCACCGTCTGCGGCGTTAGCGCAACCTCCGGCACAAGCACTATCGCCTGCCTGCCGCGTCTGACAACCTCGCCAATCGCCTGGATGTAGACTTCCGTCTTGCCGCTGCCCGATACGCCGTGGAGCAGCAGGACCCCGAACTCGCCCGCCTCGAGCTGGGCCCTGATTCGCCCGAGAGCGTGTTTCTGATGCTCCGAGTACTCCTCTATCGGCCTGTCTTCCCACTCGGGCGTCTTCTCGTAAGGTATCTCGCCCAGCGGGAGCTCGCTCTTGAAGACCCGCACAAGGCCGTGCTTTTCAAGCGTTTTAACAGGCGACTCGGATATTCCCGCCAGCCGCTTCAGGCGCGAAATCGTGAGCGGAACAGGCTTCCCTGCCGCCTTTGCAAGCATATCGAGCACCTTCGCCTGCTGCGGATGCTTTTCCTTGAGCTCCTTGATTTTCTCGCGGAGTGCCTTACCCGAAACTGCCGGCTCGACACACCGCAGAACCGGCACCCGGCTGTGCCTGACAGGCCCGGGCAGAATCGCCTCCAAAGCTTCCCCGAGCGAGCAGAGGTAGTAGCTGGAAATCCACTTCGCAAGCTCCAGAAGCTTCTCGTCAATCAAAGGCTCTTCATCTATAAGCCTGGTTATTTCCTTTATCTTCGCAGGCTCGACATCCGGCGTATCTGTGAAACCGATAATGTAACCTGTGGTGGTGGAATGCCCGAAAGGTATCAGTACCCGCTGGCCGGCGGCGAGCTTGCCGCGCAGGGCTTCCGGCACCCCGTAGTGATATGGCTTCTCCACCGGCCGGTTCACCACAACTTCTACGTAATCGCTTTTCTCTGGCAACACCGCCTCTTTCACTGCAATGCGGAACCCTCGGTTTCAACTCTTCTGAATTCTGGCTACTCTCGCAAGCGTTACCGCGTATGCCAGGCCCAGCGGCAGAAGCCAGAACAAGAGCAGCCCGACAAACTCATTGTGCGTAACTGTGCCGTGCCAGAGCCCGCCGCCAAGTACCGGCTTGTAGAGGTATCTTATCCACCCGATAGCCCAGCTCTGGCCTATGCCGCGCCAGAGGCAGCTTGCCCCGATAGATGATGCGAGTGAAAGCAGGGCTGCCAGCCAGCGCACGCGCAGCACAACAGTAATAAGTAGCGCTACCACCACCGCAATAGCGTTGTGCAACATCACCGGCGCAAAAAACATTGCCTCCAATACCACCCCTCCAATCCGCCACAATTCTAACCCGCCTCGCCCCGAACCGCAAGCGACAAACAGACGCCACGGTTTTACACGGCAGGGTTGCTTAAAGGGAATGCAAGTAAAGTGGGCTTGACTTTTAGACCTTGGGGTGGCAACATTACAGAAATGAAGTATTTGTGGTTGACAAACCGTTTCTTTAATGCCGGGGTGGGTATGCGGTATAAGTCCTGGCCCGGTAGGGGGTGACTTGTGGAAATCCAGTGCCCGAAGTGCAGAAAGATGTTGAACATCAGTGACGAACAGGCCGGGAAGATGACGCGTTGCAGCGAGTGCGGCAATGTATGCATCGTGTCTGTGCGCGGAGGCGGAGGCGGGGGCCGAGGACGCCTTATCATGGCATCTTGCAGTATCGCAGCGGCTGTCATTGTCGTTCTCGCATTGCTGCTGTTCTGGCCGGGCACGGGTGAGCAGGACGCACCTGAGCCAGATAGTACTGGGGTCGGAGAAGCAACCGGAGCAAAGCCAGGCGGGAATAGCGATTCAGAAAAATACGCCTCGGAGCCACAAGACACCAGGATGAGCAAGGCTCAAAAGGGGCTCGCTGATGTCAACAGAAAGGTTCAACCCTCCTCCTCGAAAGTGGAGTCAGGCTCCAAGGGAGGGCGTTCTCTGCAGGAGATGCGAATCGAATCCTATAAGCTACTACCGGATTCCTATGACAAGCGGAACGGAATTACATTCACGCGTGATGGGAAATATGTGGCCAGCTCGGGTTCAGGAAAGCTTTTCTTCTGGAACATTTCGTCTCTAACCCTTGACAAAAGTGTTGACCTTGAGATGCCCAAACCGGTACCCGACCTCAAACAAATGGACACTCTGTGTTTCTTAACGGATGGCAAGACAGTAGCTGGTCATTTCGAATACACTCATCAGGGCTATGTGTTCTTCTGGGACATTTCCTCCGGCAAACTCCTCCGCCAAGTTATTCTACCACAAGGCAAGCTTGTTGCTTTAGCCGTATCGCCAGACGGGAAACACATTCTGTGTGCTCCGAAGTCACAACGGTCCCTGCAGGTTCTCGATGGGCAGACCGGCACGATGACCGGAAGCATCAAATTGGCACAAGCGCCCGAGCATCTGGCATACTCACCAGATGGTGGTCATGTCTTGATTGTCTCTAGCAACTCAATCGAACTTCGGACGGCAAGCAATCTTGACGATGTTGAGAGCTCGTTTACTATCCAGCAGGTCGCGCCAAGCGTAAGAAGAACTGTGCCAATCACCTACCAAGGGCAGACCACGGATGTTGACATGATAACTAATTATGATTTTGGGTCAGGCGATGTGGGAGTAGCCGGCAATACAGTTGCTGTGATCTGCTCCGGCCGTGAATCAGGTGGACATTACTGCCGGACGTTCGACATGCTAAAGCTTATTGACGTTCAGACGAAGACTGTATGGGAAGAGAACGCCTCGTACCCGTACAGTGTTGGCTCCGTGTCTCTGTCTCCCGATCAGAGCCTGCTTGCTATTCCTTGGAATGGTATCACGCTCAAGCGCATTACAGGAGGTCAAGCCACACGTGAAGAGGGAGCACAGCCTTCCTCCTCCGACTTGTCGCTCGAAAACGCACATGCGTTACTTGGCAAGAATAAGTTGGCCGCGCATTTCGGCAAGCAAGTGTCGGGTTGGCGTATGATACCGCATGGCAAAACGCAACTATATGCCCAGCTCCTAAAGGACGAGACCGGAGACTACCGCATTGTCAAGACACTCGTGTGCGAAGGCTCAAAGGGACTCTTCTTCGCGCTCAAAGATAAGCCCACTACCGAGTTCGACGCCAAGCAATTAGCAGCGGTTGGAGGATTCTTCACAGGCACGTTGACTGCTGAGGGCGCCTTCAAGGACAAGACGATGCCTGTTCTTACCGATTGGTCTGTTCAGTTGGCACATGCTCCAAAGCCCGCGGTGGAGGATGATGACGGAAAAGGGAAGTAGCCTGCTCCCGCCCTCCAATCCAGCACAATTCTAACCCGCCTTGCCCCGAACCGCAAGTGACAAACAGACGCAGGGAGCTTTACATCCAGACAAGGTTAATAGCTGTATCGCGTGTGGCATGAGTGGAGTTCGGGGCGGTCTGGATGGCGCAGTCAAAAATAACCGTGTCAGTGTTTGAGGTCACACTTACTTATCCTGTATACCTTGAAGTGGTCTGCTGACCATGCATCTCCTTTGCAGGACAAATAGCAATGCAGGCTGTAAAGACAATCGTTCAACTTCAGAACACCACCTAGCGTTATCTTGGAGTTGGCCTTTGCTGGGAAAGGTATCTTAAGTCTGCCTGTATCATCGGGGCTGACTCGCGGTAGGTTTCCTGCCACAGAAGAGCCGTCTACTTCTAATGTATTTACTTTCAATACTCCGTAAGTCTTGAACTCTGCGATATCAACGTTCAGGTCAAGAACTACAGTAGTCTTCTCAGGTGTTACTGTGACTTCTTCTAACTCAGGTTTGGGAAATGCCGGGTAACGCCTGCATAAAGCATAAACCAAAGCGGCTGTTACTAGAACAAGAGCTATGATGATTAGAACTATGCCAAATCTTTTCATTTTTGCCAGGCTTTCTCGTATAACCTTCACCTGCGACTGCCGCGGGCGATTTCCAACTGATTGTACCACAACAATAGACACGCAGCAAGTGAACTCGCTAACTAACTAAAGTTTCACAAGAAAATCTCAACTTTTCTGGAATATTCGGGCCGCTCAGGTGTTGTATATTCAGAGGCAATAGCCAACAGGCAGCAGCCAATAGCCAACAGGCGCCGGAGGGATATTTAGCGGCGCTGCTTGCAGCGCGTAATAAAGAATTTAACCACAGGTGAACACAGATAAACACAAAGAAGTTGAAGGTTGAAGGTTAAAGGTAAGAAAAGAAAAAAGAAAGGTTTTACTCTGCGCTCTCTGCGTTGCTCTGCGCCTCTGCGGTTCAATTTGTACGTAACTTACAGCGTGACAAGATGTTATGTAAAAACACCCCCTCTGATGCCATGCGGTCGCTATGCGTAAGTCGCGGCTGCGCCCCACCTTGCGGCGATTCTATAACCACTGCAAAAAATTTACAAGAGACTATACAGATGTTTTTCGACTTGCGTCAATCGGATTCATGGGTAGTTCACGGCATCTATCTGAGAAATAAGTGGTTACGCAAAGAGGATTCTGGGGCATTCTTGCGTAACTGGGTGTTGGGGCCAGTGATGATTTGTAAATTTTGCACATTTGTTACCACCGGAGTTGAACTGGGGATGGCTCAGGCTAAAACATTTGCTTGCAGGTGGCTGCTTCGATATACTAAGCCGGAATTCGCGGGAGTGGAGAAACCCATGAAGGCTGTGATACTTGCAGAAGGCAAGCTTGGCGTGTTCGGTGCGAAGACTGCGACATGCCTACTGCGCTACATGCCGGAGAATATCGTTGCGGTAATTGACTCCACGAAGGCGGGCTCCAAAGCATCAGAACACACAGGCGCGGGCGGGGATACGCCTGTCGTGGCTTCGATAAAAGACACTCTTCACCTTGGACCTGACACTTTGATAATCGGCATAGCCCCGGCCGGAGGCGCTTTGCCTGGCGAGTTTCGAAGCCACATACTCGATGCAATCGAGGCTGGAATGGATGTGATAAGCGGCCTTCACCTGTTCCTGGGGGACGACCCCGAGATAAGCGCGGCAGCCGGGGAAGCGGGCGTGGAACTCACCGACCTGCGCAGGGTGCCGCAGGACCTGCCCATTGCGCAGAACCTGGCGAAAGATACCAAGTGCCTCCGGGTGCTGACTACGGGTACGGATTGCAGCATAGGCAAGATGGTCGCGGCGTGGGAGCTGGCCGGGGCGCTTGCGCGCAGGGGGCATGATGCGAAGTTTATCGCCACGGGCCAGACGGGAATGATTCTTTCCGGCGATGGCATGGCAGTTGACAGGGTGATAAGCGACTTTGTAAGCGGGGCTGCGGAGCAACTGGTGCTTGCGAACGCGCAGCACGAAATACTTGTTGTCGAAGGGCAGGGCGCGCTCCAGCACCCCAGCTACTCCGGGGTTGCGCTCGGTCTTCTGCACGGGGTTGCGCCCCAGGCTATTGTTCTTGTGCACCAGCCCTCGCGCAAGCTTGTCAGGCACCATACTTTTCCAATACTGCCGCTTGCGCGGCATGTCGGGCTTTGGGAGGAAGTAGCGGCTCTTGTAAACCCTGCGAAGGTTGTGGCTGTCGCGCTCAACTGCGCCGATTACGGCGATGAGCAGGCGCGCGACGCAATCCGGGAGGCGGAGGATGAGACGGGGCTGCCGGCCACGGATGTTGTGAAGTTCGGGCCCGAAAAGATTGTCAGGGCGCTGGAGGAGATGCTGTGAAACTTAGCTGGGAACCGGTTGAGCTGAAGCTTCAGCACGAGTTCACGATTTCGCGCTCTTCGACAAGCGTCGCGAGAAACGTAATAGTTAGGCTGGAGCACGAAGGTATCACCGGCGTGGGGGAAGCAGCTTCGAGCAGGTACTACTCTCAGAGCCAGGAGTCTGTAATTGAGGCGCTGGGCGGCATGCAGGGCGAGCTTGGCGGCGACCCGTTCATGATTGAGGCGATTGTTGAGCGCCTGAGCGATAAGTTCCCCGGCGACTCGGCCGCGGTCGCCGCTGTTGACATGGCGCTTCACGACTGGGTGGGCAAGAAGCTCGGCGCCCCGCTGTGGCGAATCCTCGGGCTTGACCCGGCCCGCACACCGCTGACATCCTTCACCATTGGGATTGACACGAAAGAGAAGATGCTCGAGAAGGTCAGGGAGGCTGAAATCTACCCTGTCCTGAAGCTGAAAGTCGGAACCGGGCGCGATGAGGATGTGCTCTCGGCAATCCGCGAGATTACGAACAAGACAATCAGGGTTGACGCCAATGCTGCCTGGCAGCCGGACGAGGCAATTGAGCGCATTCGAGCTCTTGAGGTGTTCGACATTGAATTTGTCGAGCAGCCGGTTCCGCCTGGCGACCCGGAAGCGCTGCGCAGGGTATACGAATCCGTCTCCGTGCCGGTAATTACGGATGAGAGTTCGGTAGTACCCTCAGATGTTCCCGGCCTTTTCGGCTGCGCGGACGGCATAAACATAAAGCTTTCAAAATGCGGCGGAATCAGGCGCGCGCTAAAGATGATTCACACGGCAAAGAGCGCGGGACTCAAGGTGATGCTGGGCTGCTTTATTGAGTCGTCGGCAGGCATAACTGCGGCGGCCCATTTGTCGCCGCTTGTGGACTATGCGGACCTCGACGGGAACCTCCTGATTTCGAACGATATCGCGGCTGGCGTTGCTGTAAGAGAAGGCAAGCTTATCTTGCCTGAGGCGCCGGGCCTCGGGATAAATGTCTTTTGAGGGCGCTGTTGTGCTGAGAAAAGAAAATGTAACTATTTGGAAAAAAATTTGCCGTTTCGGGAATAAATTGTCTCGGCATGTTTATAATATACTGTGATTCGGAAATTTTAGAAGAAAGTTGGATTGGGAGGAAGCAGGGCATGAGAAAGTTTGCAATTGCTGCACTGGTACTGGTCTTTATTGCCGGCGTTGCTTTTGGCCAGGACCTGGGTGAAATCAAGAAGAAAATAAAGGACGCGGCCAAGTTTCAGGATTGGGCAGGTGTTGCCGAAGGAATCAGGGGGCTTGGCGCAATAAACAGCCTCGAAAGCGCCAAGACTGCGCTCAAGTACGGCTTCCTGCTTGACCAGTACGATGTACCGGACGGCGCAAAGGCTAATGCGTATGATGCTGCCAAAGAGGCGCTTGGAAAGATTACAGACGAAGAGGCGGTAGCCTACATGCGCCAGCAGATGCTCAAGAACAAGACATGGGAAGTCCGGCAAGTACTGGCTGCGGTGCTTGGTGACAAGGGCGGCGAGGAGAACCGCAAGGCTATCTGTGAGCTTGTCTGCAAGGAAAGACAACCTGAGGTTATCCGCGAGCTTGTCAGGTCAGTTGTCAAGATAGGCGGATACGATTCGGTCGGAGCGCTGATAGATGCGCTTGGAAGGCTGGAGAAGAGCAAGGGACTTGCCTGGGTGGATGCTCGCAAGGCCCTGACCAAGCTGACCAGCGCCGATTACGCTACCGCGAGAGAATGGCGCGACTACTGGGTTGTCCGGGAAGCGGAACTCAAAGCCAACCCGGATGCCCCCGACGCCTCTGCGGGCGCTGTCAAAGACGGGGAGATGAAGACAGGCCTTGTTGGCCTGGACAAGAAGAAGACGCCGAGATTCTTCGGCAAGGAGATTCTCTCCAAGAGGTTCTGCTTTGTCATAGACATTTCAGGCTCCATGGCTGCCAAGGATACTTACTCCGGCGGCGAAGGCGGCAAGCCTGTCCAGAGCACCAGAATCGAGATGGTCAAGGACCAGCTTATCAAGCTTATCAGCGCTCTGGACTCCAGGACCAAGTTCAATATCGTAAGTTATTCCCAGATGGTAAAGGCCTGGAAGAAAAGGAAGCTTGTTCCTGCCAACTCAGGTAACAAGAAGGCGGCGATCGAGTTTGTGAAAAAGATGAAGCCGTTCGGCACCACGCACACTGACGAAGCGCTGAAGGAAGCGTTTGAGAACAAGGAAGCGGATACGATGGTGCTGCTTTCGGACGGTGCTCCGACTCACACAGGCAACTACTCGGACACCTCGGGCCTGATCAGCAATGTCTTCGACTTTGTGCGCAACGCGAATCGCTCCCGCAAGGCTGTCATTGACACTTTCGGCTTCGAGTCTGTTGACACCCTGCCTAAGGGCCAGGAATGTCTTGATTTCCTCAAGAAGCTGGCGAGTGAAAACAACGGGAAATTCACCGCAATCAAGTAAACTCCGGCTTGGAGCGGGAAACGGGCTGTGCGGCGGCGCTGCACAGCCCTTCTTTTTCGTCACTGCACATTTAGGCCCTGTTGCTGCTGTTCTGGCGTTCTGCAGGCTCTTCTTTAATTCTTGGCTGGAGACCTTAACCCCTGCTTGACTCCGGGACTTGGCTCTGGTAATATGATTTGGCAGCGCGAGTCATGCAGGGACA
>CAYWBA010000056.1:0-12548 GCA_964455955.1 uncultured Planctomycetota bacterium
AGTTGTTTGTTTACAAAATGTTAGAGGGAAGGAAAAAAGAGCTTCTGAAGTCTGGCTGTTTTTGTTAGGTTGCGGCAAAAAAAATCGTGTTGTTGTAAGCGTAGCTCAGATAAGAGTGTCGAACAAGTCGAGCATTTCACGGAAAGAATTTCGAAAGATTATGTTTTGACACGTTGCGGGCGTGATGCTAATATCCGTCCTCGCCTTACCAACAGGCTTTCCGAAGTTCTTATTTCTAATCTGTAGGGATACTATGTCCCTGGAACGGGACTGAACTGTGAAATTATCTTTGGAGATTACCTGGGAAAAAATCCAGGAAAAGATACAGGGCAGTGTGGGCAAGGAGCGCTACAATCTCTGGGTCCACAACACACGCCTGATTGAGCTTACCGACAGATTTGCCAAAGTAGGTGTGCCTAACCTTTTCGTCGCGACCTGGCTGGAGGAGCGTCTCTGCAACGAGTTCAGCGCCGCCCTGTCGGAGGTTATCGGGAAGTACGTGCCTGTGCAGTTTATCGTTGATGGGACACTGTACCGGCGGATGAGGCGGCGCACAGTGCGCCAGGTGAGGGAATTTGAGCGCAAGGCAAGCGCTTCAGCGCGGCTGGGCTTTAACGAGAAGTACGATTTAAGCCGGCTCGCGGTCGGCAAGTGTAACAAGATTGCCTATCTTTCCGCCAAACGTTTTATCGAATCTCCCGGCGAACTCAACAACATGCTGTTCATTTACGGGCCGGACGGAAGCGGCAAGACCCACCTGCTTCAAGGCATGGCTATGCAGATAGCCCGGAGGGAGCCTGAGAGCAAGGTTGTCTACACATCGGGCGAGAAGTTTTCAAACCAGTTTGTCATGGCTCTGAAGAACAAGAAGCTAGTGGAGTTCAGGGCTGCATTCAGGGAAGCGGACTGGCTGGTTGCAGATGACATAGACTTGCTGCAGACGAGGCCAGCCAGCCAGAACGAGTTTTTACACTGCATTGATTACGTGCTCAACTGTGGTTGCAGTGTTGTGGCTTCGGCGAGCACGCATCCGAGCAACACGAAGCTTCGGCGCCGTCTGGCCGGCCGGCTGCTTTCAGGCATGTCGGCAGAGCTGGTGCTCCCGGATTTTGCGACGCGGGTGGAGATTCTGCGAAAGCTGAGCGCAGACCTTTCCGAGCAGGTGCGGAAGGCTTTTTCAGAAAAGATAATGAAGTACCTTGCAGAGAGGTTTGCAGGCAGCACACGGGACTTGGTAGGGGCGTTTATCAAGCTCGGGGCGTATGTTTCTCTAATACCGGGGAAGGGGCCGGCAACGCGGTTGACCATACGCGGCGCGCAGCGAGCCCTTGCGGACCTTGAAGACAGGAGGTCTGTTGAGATACGTCTGGAAGATGTCTGCAAGCAGACAGCATCTTTCTTCGGTTTGACCGCCGCCGACATATTTTCCAAGTCACGCCGCAAGTCCGTGGCGCTGCCACGCCAGATATGCATGTACCTTGCCAAGCATTTTACGAGACATTCATTAGCTGAGATAGGGAAACACTTCGGTAACCGGAGCCACTCGGCTGTTTCGTTTTCAGAAAAGCGTATTACGAAGCTAATGGCGGTAGATCATGCTGTGAGAGACAGCGTGGTGAGGATAGAAGCAGCCCTGAAAACAAGGCGCGTTTAAGAGCGTGCCGTGACATCTCCGTGACATTCTGGTCGTAAGATTCAAATATCATAGTGCTGTATGGAGTATCTCTTTGCGTAAGGAGGTAACCGGTTGCGCTGCTTGGATTCAGCATATAGTTGTGTTAGCATGCCTTACCGCTTATGCGGGGGCGTGTTTCTGTTGCTGCTTGTAGCTTTTGTCATCTCGCTCCCAGGCGCGGTTTTGGCTCAAGAACAAGGACCTCCCCCGCAGCAGGAGCCTGGCGAGGCGGGGCCGAAAGACGGCCCGGTGGTGGTGCCGCAAAGCCCTGAAGAGAAAAAGGCTCTCAGGGATGCCTTAAAGAACGGGGAAAAGGCCGAGGAGTTCGACAAGGTCGTGCTCAAGGACCTTACAGTGATAAGAGGCAGGGTCGTAGACCCGGGTGGGCCAACCATCAGAGTGGAACAAAAGCTTGGCGCGGTTACGATTCTCAAAAGCCAGATAAAGGAGTTGCGCCTGCACGGCGGTCTGGACTCTGGCCCCATCGATGATGATATTATTCACCTCAAGGATGGCCAGACGATACGCGGAAAATCAAAGCCCAGTGAAGACGGCAAGAGCTTGATAATTGAAGTTGTAAAAGACGGCAAGATTAACAAGGTAACGCTTCCTTACAATGAGGTCCAAAAGATAGAGCATGCTGCCGAGCGCAAGAAGATGGCCCAGGAAAAACTTGCGAAATTCACCGACCCGCTGGCCGGGAGGATTGACAAGTTACTGACAGAACTCGCCTCTGAAGAGGAAGCGGTGTGGCGCGCTGCCAGGGAGAAACTTGTGGGATTGGGCATCTTTGCACAAGAGAGGCTCAGAGAGAAGTCAGCAGCAGCAAAAAACCTTGAAGGACGAGCCGCCGGGCGGGTAGAAGAAATCATCACAATCAACGAAATCAAGAATTATGTTTCGCCTGAGGCGATTGAGTCGCTGCGCAGCGGGGGAAAGGAGAACGTTTACGACAGACTTGTGTCCAGCGACAAGGAGAAAAAGCTGGCAATTCTGCGTGAACTGGTACTTCTTGAAGGGGTGAACGCCGCCTCGCTGCTCAAATACTTTGCCAAGAGGACTGGTGAAGCTTCCAGTATCCGCAGTTTCTGCATACACGCTCTTGCGAAAGCTGAATGCAATCACATCCTGGTTGAACTGATGAGGGAACAGGACGGCTGGTTGCGGCTTGTAGCCGCCCTGCACCTTGTGGACAACGGGATATTTCTTGGTGTGCCTTATTTCATTTCCGCACTGGATATGCGTGACCCCGGCGTGCGACAGGCGGCCGTGGAGAAGCTCAGGCTCGTGAGCGGGGAGAAGTTCGGTTTTGACCCTCAGGGTACGCAGCAGCAGCGGCAGGCCGCAGTAAAGAAATGGGAGGAGTGGTGGAACAAGCATGAGTCGGAAATCTTGAGGCAATCGGCCAAGGCATTAAGCAGTGCCCAGATAACAGATGAAGACAAGACGTTCAGCAAGGTTTATCAAAAGCGGGCCCATGAGATGTGGGACAAGGGAGAGGTCAGCGAGGCGTCAAACAGCTTTCGCAAGGCGCTTGAACTTGACCCGTCGAACCTTGCGGCGCGCCTGTCGCTGGCTGTCCTGCTCTACACCGAACAGGGTAACCAGCCGCAAGCCCGCGCTGAGTTGAAACTGATATTGAGGCGCTACTCTGACGAAGCCTCCGCCACTGTTCGAAAATACGCGCTCTACCACATGGCGCTCGTAGACCTTTCAGAAGGCAAGTGGGAAGGTGCAATTCACAACCTCAATTCGGCTATATCTATTGACGACAAGTTTGTAGACGCCTATGTTGCACTGGGCAACGCATACTACATACAGGCGGTAAGAGACGAAACCATATCACGCGAGCGGCTCTTGTTCCTGCCGGAGCCGGAGCGCAAGGAGCAGGAGGCACGGCGCCGGCAGGTTGTTGAGCGTTCAGTCAGGGGGTTGGCGATAGGATTAAGCCTGCTGGATGAAGAGATACGGTACCAGGCAAGCACGGCTTACCGGCAGAAGCGGCGGCGGGCGGAGCGGGAGATACTTGAGCGCGCCGGGGCAAAGGCCCGGGGGCTCAAGCAGGCGGAATGGGAAGCGTCCTACAGGGAAAGGATGCTGCGGAAAAAGGCGCGCGTCTGTGTTATGCTTGCGGATTCCTACGCCATGCAGCTTGAGTTCAGGAAGGCAGTCCCTGTCCTCGGCGACGCAGTCACATTACAGCCCAAGAACCTGGACTACCTCTGCAAGTTTGCTTCTGCGCTTGCCGCCGCGGGCAACATCGATGCGGCACGCAAGACTTTCAAACGTGCACTCGCGATAGACCCGAAGAACGAAAAAGCTGCCCAGGGGCTGAAAGATTTGAGATAGGCCCTGGCAGCCAAGTAGCCAATAGGCAAGAGCCAATAGGGGGAATCCAACTCCGGCTATTGCCTTTTGGCTAATGCCTATTGCCTTCTTCATTGGGGGTATCTGTCTTGGCCGGGGAAGACAAGAAAGAGATTAAAAAGGTCGCCTTCCAGGACCAGTTCTCCTCAATAGAGCGTTTCCGCAAAGGCGATGTTACAGTTATCACCATCTCAGGCAGATACACACCCAAGCTGAAGGCAAACGCCTTGAACATGGTCAAGGCTCTCAGGGGCAACGTAGGGCTGGAAATCAGGGACGTCTCTCCAATAGACCTTTCCTTTGCCAGCTTCCTTCGCGCAATGCAGCAGCAGGTTATGGACAACCACAGCAGTTTCCTGCTGCTGAAACCCCCATCGCGTATCGTGGACATGCTCAACATGTGTTACGGGCCTGACGAGTTTGTCATAATAAGCGACGAAACTGAGATGGCGAAAGGCGGCAGAAAGCCGTCCGGACGCCACGCGCAACTGCAACACCAAAACAGCCGCGTATCGCTGGAGGCCGAGCGCAAGGTGCGCAGCCTCAGGCGCGAAGTAATAAAGACAGAAGAGCGCGAGAAGAGCCTTGAGATAGCCCGCGCACGCCTCATAAAGATGCTGCCTCAGGTCGCGCCCCGGATACCCCGTATCGAGATAGGGTTTCTTTACAAGCCCATGGAGCAGGTAGGTGGAGACCTCTACACATTCGCAGACCTCGGGGCTGGGCGGCACGGGGTCTTCATCGGCGATGTGTCGGGCCACGGAATCGAGGCGGCGGTAGTTGTCGGGATGGCCAAGAAGGTTTTCGACATCTACTCGAAAATTCTGATTACTCCTGCACGCGTCTTGGCGCAGTCAAACAGGGAGATATACCCCGACCTCGATGCAAACACATTTATCAGCGGCATTTACGGCGTGCTGGACCAGTCGCTTATGACATTCACCTATGCGCGTGCGGGCCATCCGCATCCGATACTGTACAACGAGGTTACGGGCGAGGGGCCGGAGGTCCTGCCGTCGAAGGGCATGTCGCTGGGTCTTGATGGGGGGAGGCTTTTCGACTCGATGATAGAGGAGAAGACGCTGCAATTGCGCCGCGGCGATATCCTCCTGCTGTACACAGATGGTGTGACCGAGGCAATGGACCCGCACGCGGCAAGAGAATTCGGGGTGCCGGCGCTGCTGGAGGCAATACGGCGAGCACCGAGCAAGACTCCTGCCCGTCTTGTCGCATATATATATCAGGCGATAAGCGACTTCTCGGAATCTTCCCGGGAAGAAAGCGGAAAAAGACAACAGGATGATGTGACAATAATAGCTATAAGAGCTTCTTAGTAGCCTGCAGGCGACGCCCCCGGGCGCATAACTGCTGGCTGCGTAAGAGGCTTTCCGCTGCCAGAGGCATGGCCATTCCGGGAGTCGTTAACTCAGGTTAAGGGCATGAACTTTTGTCAACATCAATTTGAATTTTGAACAGCAATTATCAATTTTGCTTTTTGCATTTTTCATTCGGCTTGGGGCGCAACTGCGGCATACGCAGGGAGTTAAGGCAGAATCAAAGGCGAAGCAGTTTTTTGCTGCATTTGGCATGATAGTTGCGAATGAAGAAGGCAGCAGCCAAGAGCCGGAGCCGGATTCCGGCTATTGCCTAATGGCTGTTGGCTCTAACGAGTTGAAGGTAATCTGGAGGAAGGGTCATGAGAAGGATAGCAGGTGCGCAAAGCGCGGAGCAGGTGAGCAGTAGAACAGGAGAACAGGAGAAAGAAAAAACTCGTTGCTCGCCTGCGGGCTACTGTTCTACTGTTCTGATTGCGGCCCTGGTATTGAGTTTTGCTTTTCAAGCTTTCGCCGGCACTCGGGAGGACCTGGAGTTTGCCAAGGGGCTGTTTGCGAGGAAGTGGTTTGACTGGGCGGAAGAAGTAGTTGTTGAGATTATTGAAAGCGGGCATACCAGCTATGACACGAGGGGCTGGGCAGCCGAGCTTCACCTGGCGATTCTGAATGCCTGGTCGAAGGACTCTGGCGACGACAGATACAGGGAGAAGGCAGAGGCTCTTGCAGAGAGTTACCCGAAGAAGTTTCCCGACCACGATGCCTGGGGAACGGCCGCCAGCTTTGCCAAGCTGCAGCGCAGGGGGGAAGCTGCGCAGGACAAGGCCAAAAAAGCGGAGATCGAGACTAACAAGGAAAAGAAGGAGCAGCTTAGCAAGGAGGCTCTTGCTCTTTTCAAGGAGATAGACTCAGCGTGGGAAAGGCTTGTCAAGTACTTCCGCGATGAGGTTGCGAAGTACCCGCCCAAGTTCAAATGGGGCCAATGGGCACAAAACGCCCCAAAGGCGCAGCAGGACAGGCTGCTTCAAACAATATGGTTCCGCAATCTCGCCGAGTACCTCTACGCGACAAGCTTTATCTATTACGCCAAGGTCGTGCCCGAGGAGAAAAGGCAGGGGATAATTACTCGCGGGCTCAAAAAGTACATGCGGTTCATTGACGGCGAGCCGGAAAACGATAAAGACGGCGACCCGCCGGCAGTAGGACAGCAGGGTCTGCAGGACCCGGACCCGCGGGATACTTACCGCATGCTCTTATACCTGGCGGAAATAGGTATTGGACAGTGCTGCCTGGAATTAGGCAAGTACGAGGAAGCAATCTCACACTTTGACTACATGGTGCAGGCGGAACTCCCGCAAGGCAGCGAGACTTCGGAACCCGACCTTCGTAGAATTGTTGATATCCGTCTGCAGGCTTACTACCTTGAGGGCTATGCCTTTAACCTCCTCAAGAAGCACAGTGAGGCGGAGAAAATCCTCGAGGAGATGCTCGACCAGTCAGGCAGGGAAATCCAGCCCGAGCGGCCGGAAATAGCCAAGTACTGGGCGAAGCAGGGCAGGCCGGAAGTGGCTCTCTTCCCTGATGTCCGCGAGAACGTGTTTGGAAAATTTGCAGCATTTCAGCGTGCGAAGGCGCTTACAGCGCTGGGCCGCTACGCCGAGGGTATCGCCGAGGCGTACAAGATATTCGCGATTGAGCAGGCCTCCCGCAAAGGCGGTGAGGTAAGCCCGTTCGAGGTGGAAGCAGCCAAGACCATGGCAGACCTGTCCAAGCAGCTTGGCTCGGCGAGGTTCCCGATAGGCCCGGCATTTGCCGTAGCGAGGGGCTTCCACTACCAGGAAATGTGGGAAGATGCTATTTTCTACTACAAAAAGGCATACAGCGCTACCGGCTCACCTGAGGCTATCCGCGAGTACGGGCCCAAGGCGCTGTTTGAGCTTGGAAAGCTCCTCTATACGACAGAGCGCTACCTTGAGGCTGGGATAGCCATGGCCGAGGTCTGCCAGCGGTTCAAGGAGTTCCCGCAGATCGGCCAGGCCTCCGGACTACTGAAGAAGTGTTTCAAGAAAGTCCGGGATCTTGCCAAGAAATCCGGCAAACTCAGCAAGTTTGAACAGGAGAAGTACGACTGGGCTATTGAGGTGGCCGAGAGGACGGTGCCTGAGTCTATAGGGCCTATCACGAGAATTTTTGAACGGGCCGCGGAGTATGCAAGGGAAGGCAACTACGAGCTTGCCGCAGAGACTTACGCCAGCATTCCCAAGACGTACAACGAGCCCGGTCCCGACGGCGAGCCGGTGAAGAAGGCTGTACATTTCTATGCATACGCACGCGCACAGGTCGGGTACTGCCGCTACATGCTCTACTTGAAAGGGAAGAAAAAGAAAGATTCGAAAGATGCGATTGAGCAGCTTCAGAAGGCCATAGAGCTTCTTGAAAATGCCCTCAATGAGGCGGCTGAAACGGAGAACAGCAAGGCTAACATCACTGCCCGCTACTACCTTGCAAAGTGCCTTGTCGAAGATGCCTGGAAAGGCAAGGATGCCAAGGACAAGGCCAAGAAGGCGCTCAGTTACCTAACACCCTTGCAGGAGAAGTTCAAGGAACACAAGAAAACCCAGGGATACATGCCGGACATCTGGGCGACAACAGCCCTCGCCCACTTCAAGCTGGGCGATTATGACAGCATGCACGAGGCTTTTCTCGCGCTTGAAAGAGACTACGGCCAAAGCACGGAGATTAAAGTTACAGGATTCAAGTTCTTCGAACTGCTGAAGGCCAAGGGCGACACAATGGCCAAGGCCGACTTGGAGCACCCGGAGCTCGCCCTTCCTCACTACAAAAAGGCAGGGCATTACCTCATGGCTTGGTATCATGCGGCAAAAAGGAAGCTAAAGCCAAACACGCTGCTCTGGGCCGGCAATGAAATGGTTCATGTCAAGAGCTTCAAAGCTGCGGCGGAACTGTTTGAGGCTTTCATTAAGACGCTTCCACCGCCTGAAAGGCGTACCAAGAAGCAGAAGGACCGGGCGACGGCAGCAAAGGTTTATCTTGCAGAAGCTCGTTACGGAATGGGCGATTATGAAGCAGCGGCGGGGCTTTTCGACCTGCTGAGACGTGTTATTGTCTGCCCGAACCCGAAATGCGGGCATGAAGACGTGCTTGCTCCGAAGAACTTTGACAAACTTCCAATGTGCCCTAAGTGCAAGCCGAAAGAAGTAAGAATGGAGAGGGTTAATGACAACAATCTCCAGATACAGGAAGGCGCGGCGAAGAGTTACCTCGCCATGTACGAGAAGGCGAAGGCAGGCAAGAAGAACATGGTCGCGCTCAACAAGGCGCAAGATATTTACCAGCGTATACTGAAGAAAATTACTCCCTACGCACACAAGCCCGAATATCGTAACAAGTACTGGGAAGTGATATATACCATTGTCAAGATATGGTACTACAAGCGCGATTTCGGCAGGATTGTTGGAGAAATCCGTAATATGATTCTGGGTGTGGAAGGCGACCAGGACAATCCTACAGAAGATGACTGGAAAAACGCGTTACCAGACCAGCCCTGGCGGGGCATGATAAGAAAGCTTTACGAAAAAGCGCTTAAGGCGACCAAGGGAAAGAAAAAATAAGTGGGTGCAGGTAGAACTGAAAGGAGTTGCGTAATGCGCGCTGTTAAGACTTGGGTGTTTGCAGCAGTTGCAGTGCTGCTGGTGCTGGCGGCAGCAGACAGTGTCCTTGCCCAGGAAGACACGATATGGATAAAAGACTCCCATGGCAGGGTGGAGAAACTTGAGAGGGTCAGTGTCGGCCGTGAGACTCACCGGTTCATACGCTACAAGATCGCGGGAGCTGTCCGCTCGTGGGAAGATGAACCTACGGAGAATGTCGTTCGCATAGAGCACGGCAATAAGCCGATGAACTACGCCCTTGCCGACAGGGAACGCCATAACGGCAACTGGCCCGGTGCAGTTGACAAGTACAAAGCCTCGATTAAGCATGACAGGGGCAGCGACTGGGTAAAAAAATACGCCCGGTTCTTCCTCGCCGAATGCTACCGTATGTGGGGCCAGACCGAACCGGGCAAGCTTAACGATGCCGTAAAGGCCTACGACGATTACTTGAAAGAAAAGGAAAACAGCGACCACCGCTTTGTTCCAAATGCGTATTACGGCAAGGCTCTGGCAGCGAGAGCAGCCAACAAGATTGGCGAGGCAAAAGCCGCTTATGACAAACTGGGAAAGGGGCCGTACGGCGAGACGTGGGAAATATACGGCCAGTTCGGCTCGGCTCAGCTTACCGGCGGGTCTGCAGCAATAAAAATATACGAGAGAATTATCGAGAAGGCGAAGCGCAAGCGCATGTACAACATAGTCGCCGCAGTAAGGTTAAGCCTGGCCAAGACACTTGTGAAAGAAGGCAAGCTTAAAGAAGCCATAAAGATGTATAAGGAAATCGCAAGCACTCCGGAAGGAGTCGGAAAGGAGGTGCTGGCAGCAGTACACAATGGTCTTGGCTCCTGCTATGAGAAGCTCGCTTCGGGCCCGGACGACTATAAGAGAGCACTGTTTGCATACCTTAAGGTGGTCGTCCTCTACAGCAGCGCACACAGCGAATACCTCCACGCGCTCAAGAAATCGATAGCCTTGCTTGAGAAGATAGGAGGTGAGGTGAACAAGGAGCGGGCTGAAGACCTGCGCAAAGAATACGAGAAGGCACTTAAGCAGTAAGGTCGTTTTTGGGAAAGGAGTTTTAGGATGGGTAAGAAAGCACTGCTTGTAGTTGTGGTGGCGGTCGTCTTTGCTCTGCTTGCGGCAACTGCCTATGCGCAAGCAGACAAGGAGAAAGAGGCCGCGAAAACGGAGCAGGAGATTTCCTGGTTTGAGACTATTATGCAGGGAGGTGTAATTGGTTTTGTGATTATCGGCCTCTCAATTGCAGCTCTTGCACTGACGATTGAGCACTTCATGACAATCAAGCGGGACGCACTTGTTCCGCCCGAACTGCTCGGTCACCTTGAGAGCCTCTTCGAAGATGAGGATTACGAGCAGGCGATGACGCTCTGCGAGAGCTCGCCGAACTTCCTCACAAACGTCATAGCGGCCGGCCTGCCGAAAATCGGCCAGCCATACGAGCACATTGAGTCCGCGATGCAGGAAGCAGGTGAGCAAGAATCTGTCAAGCTGCACCAGAAGATAGCTTACCTCTCGCTTATCGGCAACATCAGCCCTATGCTCGGCCTGTTCGGCACAGTTACCGGAATGATTGTGGCGTTCAGTATTATTGCAAAGACAGAGGGCGCACCTTCTCCGGCCGACCTGGCGAACGGTATTCAGATTGCGCTGGTTACCACGTTCCTCGGCCTGCTTGTGGCCATACCGACCATAGCGTCCTACTTCTATTTCCGCAACAAGGTTATCCGGATTGTTATGGAGGTCGGCACCATAGCAGAAGAACTGATGGAGCGGTTCAGACCCACGGAGGAGATGGAGGCGTAAGCCCTCTGTGTGAATAAACCCAAGGAGGCAAACATGGCCAGAATGAAAGAGCTCGATCCAACCAATCAGCAGCTCGAGATGAACATGACGCCCATGATTGACTGCGTGTTCCTGCTCCTGATCTTCTTCATGATAGTCTCGCAGATGTCCTCTCTGGACCTCGAATCTCTGGCGCTGCCGTATGCCGACATGGCTCAGCCGCCCGAGGATGGTGTTGTCCGGGATGCCAGGCAAATCACCGTCAATATCCGAAGAGAAGATGTGGAAAAGAAGGAGCCTTTTGTGCGGATACAGGGCCGGAAGTACGACAAGGAGAAGCTGACCGAACTGATTCGCAAGGAAGCAATAAAGTCAGAGCGGGAGAACGACCCTCGGTTCAAGAAAATCAAGATATACAGGCTCTGGGTCTATGTCCGCTGCGACCGTGATGCCAGGTACGAAGCTGTACAGTGGGTCTTTGACTCCTGTTCAAGAAACGGCGTCTATAAGACTATATTGGCGGCTTCACCGGTCACGAAATAGGAGGGATCCAATGGCAAACGAAGGCAAAAAACTCCAAAGGGAGGCAATGGATGAAGAGGTTGAGATAAAGATGACGCCGATGATTGACATCATCTTCCAGCTTCTCATCTTCTTTATGCTTGCCTGCCGCTTCAAGACGCAGGAGGGCGAGCTTAAAGCTTTTCTGCCCAAGAACAGGGGTATGAACACTGCAGGCACGCCTGCGATAACCCTGCAAGAGGTCAGGGTAAAGCTCCTGTGGGTTGAGAAGGGCTCGTACAGGGAAACCAGTAACAAAAAGGGGCGGGTCTTGCTCAAAGTCAGGGATATCAAGTTTCCCTATGTGACTGACGACCGCGGCAACCTCGTACCTAACTACAAGAAACTTTACAAGTATGTCTGCAGCGCAAGGGACAACTTCAGGCCTACGAGGTCTTACAAAAGCCTGCCTGTGATAATTGACGCAAGGAAGCTTATACCTTTCGAGCACGTGGTGTTCGCCTTGAATGAATGCGTGAGGGCAGGCATAAAAGAAATCACATTTGCCGCGCCTGAGATAGATTACTAAGAGCGCACAGGAGACGAAAGGGGCGGTTTCGCCTGCGGGGCTGTCCCTTTACATCCCGTTCTGATTTCTCATCCGGAATGGTCTCCCTTTACGTTCCTGCTCCAAACTAAATTTTTTGCACTCTGTGACAATTCCGTGACAACCCTCTATTACCTTACCCTTGGAAAACTATCTTGAAGATTCTCGCCGGGTATGGGAAAGGAGAGACTAATGAAGAAGGCTGTCCTCTTTGGTTTGCTGCTTGCGGCGCTGGCTTGCCTGTCGGTTGCGGGGTGTAAGAGCGCACCGCCTGCAGAACAACCTGTTGAGCCCCTAAAGACGATTCTCCAGGTCGGCGACCCGGAAGAGGTCACCGAAGAAGAACCGGCTGCCGGAACACCTGCCGAACGCTCGACTGGACACCCGGCTCTCGACCAGATAAAGACGGAAATGACCCTCCGGGAGAAAGAGACTTTTGAGCTCTCCCGTCATTACTACCGTGTGGGCAAGGCCTACTTCGACCGCCACATGTACAAGGAAGCAAAGATTAACTTCAAGATGGCTGTCCAGCTTGACCCCAACTTTACTGATGCCCGCAAGGCGCTCAGCCGCACACTTTTTATCCGAGG
>CAYWBA010000057.1:0-12486 GCA_964455955.1 uncultured Planctomycetota bacterium
GACGAAAAGAGAGTCTAAAAAAGAAGTTCCAACTGTCCCGGAAAAGGAGGGTGTACGTAATGAACGCAAGACAGAGAGTGTTGCTGGCCAGCCTGGTTCTCGCAGGCCTGACCCTGGTCTGGGCTGCGGGCGTGCTTGCAGATGGCAAAGACGCAGACAAAGAGTCTGTCGTGGAGGGCAACAGCGAATTCGCCCTCGACCTTTACGCACAGCTCAAAGGCAAGGATGGAAACCTGTTTTTTTCGCCTTACAGCATCTCGGGGGCCCTGGCAATGACTTACGCAGGCGCACGCGGCAAGACTGCTGAAGAGATGGCCGATGTCCTGCATTTCACGCTCGGGCAGGAGAAGCTGCACCCCGCGTTCGCCAGGCTCACAGGCGACCTGCAGACTGCCGGGCCGGGTATCGAGCTGAATATCGCCAACGCGCTGTGGGGACAGAGAGGGTACAAGTTCCTCGAAACATTTCTCGACCTGCTCAAGAAAAGCTACGGGGCGGGGCTTCACGAAGTGAACTTCAAGGGAGAGACGGAGCAGGCCCGCCAGACAATCAACAAGTGGGTGGAAGACCAGACGAAAAATAAAATCAAGAACCTGATTCAAAGAGGCGTCCTCGACCCAGATATCCTCCTTGTCCTGACAAACGCCATCTACTTCAAAGGCGACTGGGTCAAGAAGTTCGACAAGAAACTGACCAAAGATGCGAAGTTTAGCGTGAAAGCGGACAAGACGGTCAAAGCGCCGCTTATGTATGCGAAGAACAAGTTCAAGTACAAGGAGATGGAAAGCCTCCAAGTCCTGGAACTCCCCTATTCAGGGAAAAAGATGTCCATGGTGGTGCTGCTCCCCAGGAAGGTTGACGGGCTCGCAGGCCTGGAAGCCGGCCTCTCGGCGGAGAACCTGCAGAAGTGGACCACAGGCCTGCGCGAGAAAAAGGTGAAGGTCTACCTGCCGAAGTTCAAGATGACCTGCGAGTTCGCCCTGGCACAGACTCTTTCCGCCATGGGAATGCCGACCGCTTTCAGCCAGGCTGCCGCCGACCTCTCCGGCATAGACGGCACCGACCTGCTGTTCATCTCCGCTGTAATTCACAAAGCCTTCGTAGATGTGAACGAGGAAGGCACGGAAGCCGCGGCTGCGACCGCGGTGCCGGCAAAAGCCAAGGGGCGTCCCCGCCCCGAGCCTGTCTTCCGCGCGGACCATCCCTTCCTGTTCCTGATTAAGGATACCCGCTCCGGCAGCATCCTTTTCATGGGACGGCTGGTCAACCCGGAGTCATAGGCTTGCACAGACCCTGAAAAAGGCGGCGCAGCGGCCCCGGCCAAACTCCCGGCAGGTCAGGGCCCCTCGTTTCACAATGCTTGCAGGAAGTTCCCTGACTGTCCCTTGCCACAGGCCAGGCTACGGGTTATGATACAGGAGCCCAGAATGGAGACTGAGGGGCTTCTTGGCAAATGAAAGAATCTCGGCTAATAGACCGGCTCGTTGCAAAAGACCATGCCGCGTGGGAGGAATTTGTGGCAACCTACGGCGGCACGGTCTACTCCGTCGCTATCGCAACGCTCGAGCGAGCGGGCGGATTCCGGAGCCACGAGATTGAAGACCTCACGCAGGACGTTTTCCTTCACTTCCTCAAGGATAACTGCAAGGCGATAGCTAACTTCAGGAGAAAGGCAAGCCTGAAGACCTACGTTGCCCTTGTTACTCGTTCGCGCACGCTCGACTTGCTGCGCAAGAAGAGACCCGTACCGCTGCACCAGGAAGCGGCATCGGCGATTCCGGTCGCCGACGAGACGGGCCGCGTGGATGCAAAAGAGGATGTGGACAAGCTGCTGACCGAACTGCCTCCCAGGGACAAACTCATCCTCGCCCTCTTCTACCGTGAGGGCAAGACCTACCGCGAGATTGCCGAGGTCCTGCGAATCCCGGATTCGAGCGTCGGCCAGACACTTGCGCGCGCACGCGCACGACTCAAAGAAAAATTTGAAGAAAAATGACAGGTTTCTGTCACAACTCTTTAAGTTGAGACGGCTATATTATAGAGTTCAGGAGGCTACGCAGTGGTTTACAACGAGTCACAAGAGCCAAAGAAACCAAGCCCGGAAGGCAGGCCTCTACAAAACATCTGTCCTGATATTGAGACGCTGGCCGAGTTCTGCGACGGCAAGCTTGACAAAGCGCGCGCCGAGCAAATAGAGAGCCACCTCGCAGGGTGCCCCGGGTGCCTCCGGCTAATATCGGTCTTCCCGCTTGAGCCTGAAAAGCAAATCCCGGAGAGCCTAAAGAGGAGAGTTACATCAAGAGTGCTGGCCGAGCTAAAGGCTGTGAGCGCCCCGAAGCCGGGGCCCGCCTACAGCAGGGTCCTGCGCAGAGGCATGATGACAGCAATTGCAGCCTGCCTGATACTGGCCGTTACACTCCTTCTCCTCGAGATAAGCGCGCCTCAGGCGCTGGCGGTCGAGGAAGTTATTGGCACGCCCAGGGTAGTCCGGGCAGGCACGGGACTGGTTGAAAACGTCGTGCGCGGTACATCACTGGCCCGCGGCGACTCACTCATCACAAAGGCCCAGGACATGGTCTCCATATCCACCGGGGACTGCCTGGCCAAGCTTAACAGCAGCACCAGGGTCGAAATCGCGGGCGAGCCCGGACAGTTCCGGCTGATACAGGGCGAAATGTGGCTGAAAGCCGGGTCTTCGAACAGGCCTGTTCACGTGCAAACAGATTTGGGGACGTTTACCATCTCCGGCACCGAGATAGACCTCCGGGCCGGCCGGAGCGCGGCAGTCCTGCTCGTCGTTTCCGGCACCGTGGACTGCCAAATCGGCCAGGGCAAGGTAGTAGCCCGGAAAGGAGACTGCGTGGTCGCCCAGCCGGGCGGCAAGACGAGAGTAACCAAAGGCGCAAATCCAAAAGAAGCCATAGCATGGACAAACTGGTCCGCGTTCAGGTCTGACCCGCAGCATACCGGCGCCATCACCGGCGACCTCGTCCTGCCACGGGAACCGCTGTGGGAGTACAACATCTCGTTCGTGGAGCGCTTCGAGGGAGGGCTTGTAGCTTCAAAAGGCATCCTCTACGCGGGAAGCTTCGGCAACAGGTGGCAGGACAGCCCGCTTTACGCGATTGGCTTGAAAAACGGGCTGCCCCGTATCCTCTGGTCCAGGCTTGTAGGCAATGTCTGGAACGCGCCCGCGGCCTCGCCCGTCATGCTCTTCCTCACTGCCACCAGGGGTATCGGCAGCATGATAGCGCTGGAGGCATCAACAGGAGAGGAAAAATGGGAATTCGAGGCTGGAACGTTTGTGAAGTCCTCACCGACCCTGATGAAAGAGTTTCTGTTTGTCGCAGATGGTGATGGCAACTTCCACTGCCTGCACGCCGCAGACGGCAGCGTTAGGTGGAGCACAAACCTTGGATACTCCGTCGAGAACTCTTCACCCGCCCTGTCAAAGACCGGCGTACTCTTCGTTGGTACTACGGACGGCAGCTTGCACGCAATTGACTCCGCCACCGGCGCCAGGAAGTGGCAGGCCGGGGTCGGGTATCGCATTATTTCCTCCCCCGTCGCCTACGCCGGCCTGGTTTACGTGCAGGTCGAACGCGATGACGGGCGCGGCGCACTGGTCGCCCTCAAGGAAAACAGCGGCGAGGCAAGCTGGGAGATTGACCTGACCGAATCCATAGAATGCAGCCCGGCCGTCTGCGATGGCAGGCTTTACGTACCGTGCGGCGAAAGCGGCCTGAAAGCACTCGACGCCGCCAGCGGCGCCTTCCTCTGGCAGACCGGGCATGGAGTTTTCCGCAGCAGCCCGATTGTTAGCCCGAACGTCGTTATCGCAGTTGGGGAAGATGAGGAGACCGGCCAGTTCAACATCTACACTTTCAACGCATCAGGCGGCAAGCTGATTTCCTGCTGCCCCGCACCACCTGAAACATATGACATCATATCCGCAGGCGGCCGCGTATATTCAATCTCACAAAAAGGGGTGCTGTGCAGCTTCGGCCGCAAAAGAAACGCCCAAAACGCAAGCCATATACAAGTATCGCGCCTGCACGAACTCATTGACATCCCCCGTGAAGCGCGGCATGCGGCGGCTGTCCTCGGCATTATCTCGCCGGAAAGCCGTGCCACGGTTGCGGGCACTATCTCACGCAGGCAATTCGAGCGCGCCACTCCCGCCGGCTCTGTCTGGGGATACAGGTACTACCTTACCACAGACGGCGGCGTGTTCGAGATTGTCTCCAGCACTGCGACAGATTCCCAGCGGTGTGACCCGGAACTTGACAAACTGCTGGGCGAAAAAGCTTCCGTTACGGGGGTACGCATACCGCCGGAAAGCCCGCTTGAGCGGTGGCTCCTGCCTGAAGAGACCGAATGGCTTAAAAAACACAGATTCGAACGAATCGTCTTCCTGGAGATAAAAACAGGCTGATACGAGGAGAACTCATATGAAGAGAACTATCACCTGCATTCTGATTTTGATGCTCGGCTTCAGCAGTTACCTGTACGCCGACGGCATGATTGTCACGCCCGCAGACCTGAAGGCGGAATTTAACTACCTCATCCACGAGCCGGAGCAGAAAGCAATTATCTTCCACGACGGCCAGAAGGAACAACTCGTCCTCCAGGTGAAATACGAGGGCGATGTGGAGGAGTTCGGCTGGATAGTGCCTGTGCCAGCATATCCCGAGGTGGAAAAGTCGGACGACAAGCTGTTCGTCGAGATTGCCACCTTCTTCTACAACCTCGAAAAGGAAGCGCAGAAGAGAGAGCGCAAGAAGGGCCCTCAGGGAATGGGCGGCGCAGCCCTTGGTGAAGATGACGAGAAAGGGACCAGGGAGCGCCCCGTCTCGGTGCTCGAAAAGAAAAAGGTCGGCCTCTACGACGTCACAATCCTCGCAGCCACCGACCCGGACGCGTTGCAGCAGTGGCTCCAGAAAAACAACTTCGTCCTGCCTCGGGGGGAAGAAGTTAAAGAGATTCTCCAGTACTACATAGATAAAAAAATGTACTTCATCGCAATGAAAATAGATGCGAAAGGCAGGTACAAAAAGAAAAAGCTCTCCGAGAAGCTGGCCAATGGGATAATTCAGCCTATCTCAATCAGCTTCGAGTCGCCGGATATTTTCTACCCCCTGCGCATCACCGCCGCTCATATGCAGAAAGACAAGTCAACCCGGGTTGTTCTCCATATCTTCTCAAAAAAAGACAGTCTCTCCTACACCGGCACATCCCGCCTTGCGGACAAGGACATGAAAGGCCACGCGCACGAGTACACATTCAAGAGAAAACACCTGAACAGGTGCTACCGCGCGTTCAAAGGCCTTAGCAAGGGCAACTACGTTCTGACTCATTACGCGAAATCCTTCAGGAAAGATAACATGAGAAGCGACCTGGTCTTCTCCACCAGCGGCGAGGATATGGACAACCAGACGGCAGAGAACCTCTACCAGACAGCCATGAAAGAAATCAAATTGGCCCCTCAGCTCACAGGCCAGCAGCAGAGGCAGAAGGCCTGGTGGGACATATACAAGTCTCTGAAAACCATCGTCAAGAAGTATCCCAACACCACGAGGGCCCGGGACGCAGAGCAAAAGCTCGCCTCAGTGGACATGAAAGAGGTCAATGCCTACACAGATACAGCGTACAAGTCCGAGCTCCGCGCTGCTGAAGGAGAAGCTTCCCGCAGGCGCTGGCGCCTGGCTATCGAACACCTCGATTTCCTCAAGGAACTCTTTCCCGACAAAAAGGAAGAAATCCAGGCCGCGATACAGAAGGCAAAAGATAAGGCGTTTAATTACCTGCTCGCCCAGTGGGATGACTACCACAAGCACATGGAGGAAGCAAAAGAGAGCAAGGACTACCGTATGGTTTACTACACCCTTACGGAGCTCATCCTGGTCACGCAGGACAAGTACAAGTATTGCAATATTCCAGACAGCCTGCCGGAAAAGGCTGCCTACGGCGAGAAGGCGCTCAAGGCCCTGAGAAAACTTAAAAAAGCTTTCTCCAAGGCCATGAAGAAGAAGCGCAAGGAAATCCTCGATGAGGTTGACTGGTTCAGGTACAGAAACCCTCGCAGGTCTATCGAGTACTGCTACCAGCTTGTCTACTGCCACCCGAAATCAAGCGAAGCTTCCAAAGCGAAGAAATTCCTGAAAGAACTCGGTGTCGAGCTGAACTAAACTCGCAGAGAGTAAAAAAACAAAGAACTCAAGAAAAAGGAGGTAGTAGCAATGAAATGGATTTTGGCACTGTGCGTCGGCGTGGCGGTCCTGACACTCTCCAGTTCCCCCGGCTGGGCGGATGTGGCCCCCGAACCCCTGACCACAGGGGGAAGCAACCTGACATCAAAAGAGAAAAACAAAGGGTTAAACCGGTGGATATCGAAAGAAGTCCCTGTGGAAATGACTTGGGAAGAAGTTGACCTCTATCCCTCACCTGAAAAAAACAAGGTTGTCGCAGTATTCAGTCTCAAAAACACCGGCAAGAAATCAGTATCATTCGAGGTAGGCTTCCCCAGCTACTTCAAGGCCAAGCTCAATGACTTCCAACTCAAAGTAGATGGAAAGAAAAAGCGCGCCAGCCTCAAGAAGGAAGGCGCCGGCGGCGGCGGAAAAGGCGGAAAGGGAAAGCGCACCTTCACCTACTGGATGTGCTGGAAAATGACCTTCCGTAAAGGGCAGGAATATAAAGTCGAGGTCTCCTACTGGGTCAAAACCGGGCGCGGATTCAAGCACCTCCACGAGGAAAAGCTGCCCGATGACCTGAAAGAAAAAATATGGCCTTATGAAAGCGGCTACGTTCTGCGGACAGGCGCAGGATGGGCGGGAAAAATTGGCAAAGCAACTTTCCGCATGCACTACAGCGACGAGGTCAAGAGAGAATACATGTATATTAACGACTGGAGCGAAGATAAAAAGACGCCCCTGTCGGACAAAGGCTGGAAATACGATTACAAGACCAATATTGACACGCTCATCCTTGAGGACTTCGAGCCGGACCACACTTCAGACATCTCCTACCAGTTCAAACTCTGCGACCTCAAGGAGGAAGCAAAACTTCTCACAGAGGCGCTCAAAGAAAAGAAACTGAACGGCTGGGCTATGAGCTACCTCCTCAAAATAATCGAGCGCAAGGATAATCCTCTGAACCTCTCCGAAGATGAGAAGAAAGCGCGCGTAGTTGAAACCCTGGAGTGGATGCTCCCCCCTGTCGGGCCGGAGGTAAAGCAGGGCAAAATCTCCCGCGGCGAAGAAGGCATCTACCACAGGACTTACCAGCGGCTATTCGCATATTACACAGCAAACTATCAGACCAAAAAGGCGCTTGCACTTGCCGGGCATTACCAGTCCCTGCTCGCCTTTATGCTGGAACGCGACAAGCAGCAGAAGAACGCCAAACACCCTCGCCCCCGCGGTGAGTACCAGAGACTCGAAAACGAGCACAAGCACGTTAGTCAATACATCACTGAGCACGAGGGCCCGCAGACCGTTAGTAACCCCGCTGGCAAGAAGAAGTAACAAAGTTCCGCCTGCCGCGGGGTTCAGCGTGCAAATGGCGTCTATTGCATGCAAGCCGCGTCCTTCAGGGCGCGGGTGGAAGCCCCGGGTTTCAACCCGGGGGTGATGTTTAGCCTGCAACGCGGAATGGAAATCCCCCAAACCCGCCCCGTTTATCGGGGCGGAAACAAGCCGGGGGTTTTACACCCCCGGACTGAAGCCCCACCGTTCATGGCGGATGCAACCCGCGGGCGTTTAGCCGCGCCGCCTGCGGCGCGGAATGGAAATCCCCCAACCCGCCCCACAGTTCCAGGATGCCTGTATTACATATTGCATCAACCCGCAACATAGAATGTGTGGCATGCGGCATGTTATGCGAGGCAGGCGGCCTGAATGCAAGTAGTGGCGCGGCTTTGCCGCAACCCCCCACGCTACAGTTACAAGACATTGATATTGCATTATTGCGCAATAATGCAATATCAAATTTCGTGCCTCAGGGCCTGTGCAGGTTGTAAGACTGTGGATGACCAGCAGAATGATTAGCGGAAACACTCCTTGCCCGCCCCACCTCTAACGCTTATAATTATAGTGGTTATGGGTGTCCTTGGATTTGGAAAGTCAAAAGATGGATGAAGAAGATACCAAGATACTTGCTCAAGTGAAGGAAGCGCTGTCGAAATCGCCAGCTTGGGATGAGAGCGGATTCCTAAGGCTGTCGGTTTACAACTGGGTTCCTCTCTCTACAGCTTCAAAGGCAGCTTCCACCGACTGTGGGCTTTACACCTTGGGGTTGCCGGTAGGCCTCTCATATGACCAGGGCAATTCTCGGATAGTTTATCTCGGATCAGCAAAGAACATTAAGAAGCGACTTGCTCGACACAAGAGTAAACCGCAAAACGACATGGTTGCGCTTCTGCAGGAGAAATTTTCAGAAGGGCTGTCGGCTACATGGTGGCCTATTCCAGGATTCAACCGGAAGTTCCTTTATGGGATCGAAGGAGAAGCATTATGGACGTTTGAGGAAACGTTCGGAACACTTCCAATCTGCAACACAGAAATTCCGGAGTTCTTTGAGGGGGAAGAATATTGTAAGGGTTTGGTGAGGATTCTTCCTTGTCAGATAGATCATCTGATTACATTGAATGTATTGGCCGATAGGATCGGTCGGGTACTTGTTCGTGAAGAGCTTGGTGGTACCACCTTAGTATTCGGAGGCATACCAGATGGTACTGTTCGGACGAAATTCAAAACAGCAACTTTCCTGAGACAGAAGCAAATTGACCGGGAGACAAAGCGGCAGGAAGAACAAGAGCGGTTGCGTGTGTCGGATGAAGAGTTCGAGAAACATATGCAACCATATGAGTTTGCGCTGATCCATGACGTGAATCTTGCCGCGTGGTCAGTGGATAAGATGAGAGAGGTCATCAGATTATGCAATCAACTGAAGCCAAAGAAGACCAGAGCGAAGGTCATTAAGCCGTTTGAGGCTCCGTTCCGAAAAGTTCCTGAACCGCATACTTGGGGTGAGGTTGCTTTAATCAAAGCTCGGATGGTTGCGGGTAGCTGGCAACCAGGCAAACAAGTCCGGGTTAAGGTCATGCATGGAAAAGAGATGCTTGGTGAAGGTAAGCTCAACAAAGGTTGGTGTGTCGGTGAGGACAGATCAGACATGCCGCAAAGGAAGACTGAGCGACCCGAGTGCAAAGACTATGAATCGAAGATTGAGCCGGTTGAATGTCTCCACGAGGAAGAAGAAATCTATGGCCTTAAGATTTCAAATTTGAAGCTTGGAGAAGTGATGAGGGTGGAACAGCAGATAAGGGAGGAACTACAGCAGACTAAGAAACGACTGTGGACAGCCGTCGAGGATTTGTTCCGAGAGGCAATGGAACGCAACACATAAATAACAATGTCTGCCAATTCCGTCACTCTGGTGCACTTGGTGGCAGTTTAATGGATATTTCCCGGATTTCTGCTAACCTTTTAGTAGTTCGTGCGTATAATAGTGTGGAAGAAGGGTTAAAGGTTAAAGGTTCAAAGTTGAAGGTAAGAAAAGCAATAGGCGATGGCGGCGAAGCCGCATATTTAGCCGCGTCATTTATGGCGCGTAATAAACAATTTAACCACGGATAAACGCAGATGAACACAGGTAAGAAAGGGCCGGAAGCAGCAAATCTGATTAATCAGCGTGTATCTGCGGTTCAAAAACAAGGAAAGATTCTTCTCCGTGACCTTCGTGCCTCCGTGGTGAAATTTGTCCCAACTTGGTGCCAAACAATATGTTACACTCACCCACATACTCTATCTCGACGCAACCTGCTTACGTAGCAATGGGTTGCGTCCATCCTCAATTCACGCTGAACCGCGCAAATGTAACCCGACCCCCCGCGAAATCTGTAAACAGATGCCGTAAGTCGTTGGTATATAAGGAACTCTATTTACAGACCCGTAAACAGGAACTCGCATTTACATTTGCAGATTGGTGTGGTAAAGTTGGAAAGTTCTTGATTAAAAGTTGCCTGCTGCCGGCGTGTCTTGTCAGTTCACAGCCCCGCTTCTGGCAAATTTTGGAAATATTGCACAGTTTTTCCCTTCAAAACAGCACGAATTACCTGTTATATTGCATGCAAATGAATTCGAAATGTTAGAGCCTCTTGGCTGGGAGAGATATAACGTGAGCAAAAACAAGCTGTTTCTGACAAGTACGGTGATTCTTGTCTCCTGCATTATGGTTGGCTGGGCCTGCAAGGATGTGAAGGACCGCTTCTCTGCTTCCCCCCTGCAGGCAACAAATCCCTCACCCGCTGATGCCGCAACCGATGTGCTTATAATGCCCAACCTAACCTGGAGCGCAGCACTCGGCGCCCAGTCTTACAACGTTTATTTCGGCACAGACCCGCTTGCCCTCAACCCCACAGGCAACCAGACCGACACAAGCTATGACCCCGGCCTGCTCGCCTACGCAACCACTTACTGCTGGCAAGTCAACCCCGTCAACGCCCATGGCACAACTGAAGGCACACTGTGGAGCTTCGCCACCGAAACCACACCCGCAGGCTTGCCCGACGCGGTTGCAAACCTCTCTCCTGCCGACGGCGCTGACAATATACCCGCCTCAGGAGCAGAACTCGCCTGGGCCGCGGCAACCGGCGCGCAGTCCTATAACGTCTACTTCGGGACAGACCCGGGAAGCCTCGTGCCTCAGAGCAACCAGACCAGCCTGAGCTGCGAACTCGGCACCCTCGACTGTTTTACCACCTACTACTGGAGAATTGATTCTGTAAACACCTACGGCGCTACCACCGGCACTGTATGGAGCTTCACCACCATAAGCGGTGAAATAAAAGGCCCCTGCCGTGCCGTGCTTGTGGGTGTAGCCGATTACCCGGGAACAGGGATGGACCTTGGCTATTGTGACCAGGATGCAAAGGACTTGAGATGGGCCCTCCTGGCCGACTCCGAGCATTGGTCACCTGGGCGTATAACACTTTTGACTAACGCGCAGGCAACCGTTACGGCGATAGAGCAGGCGGTGCAGAATATGCTGGCCGCTGCCGGCCCGGATGATACCGTTGTCTTCTTCTTCAGCGGCCACGGCGATACTGAACCCGACGACAACGCCGACGAACTGGACGGCCTGGACGAAGAATTGTGCGCATATGATGACGACATCCGTGACGACACTGTGGCAAACTGGTTTTCAGCAGCAGCAACCCAGAGAGTCGTGGTGCTCATAGACGCATGCTACTCCGGCGGCATGGCAAAAGGCTACTCAAAGAGACAAGTAAAGTCAATCGCCCGCGGGAAAAACCCTATGAAAGGTGATGGCTTTGCCGAAGACCTGATGCGCCGGCATAAGCGCCAACCCAAGGACATGGACGACCTCGGGTACAGCGTGGTTGTCACCGCGTGCGACGACGATGAGTCAAGCTGGGAGGATTCCTGTCTCAAGCACGGAGTCTTTACTTTCTTCCTCCTCCAGGCCCTTGATTCGGAACCCGCCGATGTGGATGGTGATGGCCTGCTCTCTGCAGAAGAGACCTTCCTGTGGCTCGACACACAAATCACCATCTGGGAGCCTACCCAGCACACGCAAATCTTCGACTACCACTACGGCGAACTCCACTACGTCAGCGCCGGCACGAACCAGCCGCCAACCGACGATGGCTACGAAGACAACGATACCCTCGGAACCGCGACCGACCTCACCGGCATGGCCGACCAGTGGATTAACAATCTCGCCTCCATGTACAACGATGACGATTGCTACGAGGTCTACGTCTCCGGCCCAACACTGCGTATCGAGGTCGATGTCCGCTTCACACATGCTAACGGCGACATAGACATCGAGCTCCTGAATTCCTCGGGCACCGTAATCGAGTGGTCCGAGTCGGTAACAAACAACGAGTACATATACTACACCGTTCCCTCAGCCGGCACATACTACATCCGCGTCTACCTGTGGGAGGGATATATCAATCCCTACAACCTTATGTGGTGTCTGCCGTAACCCGCTTCGACAGTCAGTCATCGGCTTCTATCCTCTCGCGAGCTCCTCGCCGGAGGCGGCAGGGTCAACTACAACAACCGCCGCGCCGGTGAACCGGCCCGCACGTAAATCATCCAACGCTTCATTCGCCCTCTCAAGCGGGTATGGGTGCACCTCCGTGCGAACCGGCACTTTAGGCGCCAGAGCTAGAAACTCCTCGCCATCCCTGCGCGTCAGGTTGGCCACGGAGCGGACAACCCGCTCGCCCCAGAGTATCGAGTACGGGAAAGACGGTATGTCGCTCATGTATATCCCCGCACAAACCACTATCCCGCCCCTGGCCACGGCCCTGAGCGCGGCAGGGACAAGCCCGCCCACCGGCGCGAAGATTATCGCGGCATCAAGAACCTCCGGCGGCGACTCGTCCGAACCGCCCGCCCAGACAGCGCCCAGGCCACTCGCAAACTCCTGCGCCTCAACATCCCCCGGCTT
>CAYWBA010000058.1:0-12395 GCA_964455955.1 uncultured Planctomycetota bacterium
CGCTTTCGGGGCGGTCATCAGCGCTCTTGGCAAGCGCCTTCAGAATCGCCGCATTGAAGTGTTCGGGAATGCCGGGAATTGAAGGTGGCTCCTTGAACCGTATCTGGGCGAGAATGTCCCCTTGATAGAACGGCGGGTGGCCTGAAAGGAGTTCGTATGCGACTGCGCCGAGGGAATAAATGTCGGAGCGCACTGTGAGGTGCTCGCCCATTATGTGCTCAGGCGCCATGTAGGCTGGTGTGCCTGAAATCGTCTTCTGGGAAATCATACTCATGGATTCGCGCATCTGGCGCGCTATGCCGAAATCCGTTATCTTCACCTCGCCCTTTGAATTCACCATGATGTTGGCAGGTTTCAGGTCACGGTGCAGCATACGCTTCGAGTGGGCGTAATCAAGGCCTTCACAAATCGCCTTTATTATGGGGAGTGCTTCGTCCAGAGGCAGCCTTTCTTTTTCGCGCAGGAGGTCCAGCAGGTCGGGGCCGTCAACGTACTCCATGACAAGGAATTTGAACTGGCCAGAAGTATCCAGTGTATGCAAGCGCATGATATTGGGGTGAGCCAGGGACATGGAGAGTTTCGCTTCTGAGTGGAGCTGTTCAAGTGCACGCCGGTCATTGGACAGTTCAACGGGGAGGAGCTTGACGGCGACATCCATGTCAAGCTCGTCGTCGTGGGCAAGATAGACAACACCCATGCCGCCGCGACCGAGTTCCTTCATCACAGAATACCTGTCTGCGAGTTTCCTGCCTGCGGAGCCGGGCGTTCCGGTCAGCTTCAAGTCGAGAGTATCATAAGGAGCGGTAGGGGGTGTTGGGAGCATGCTGCCGCAGTATCTGCACTTTACGGCATCAGGTTTGATTTCTTCAGCGCAGTACGGGCATTTCTTTGTTTCTTCAGACATGGCACACTCCTGAAGAAATGTAACTGTATTTGCCGAGAGAATTATATGTTACCAAGCCCTCGTGTGCAACTGTTTGTTCTTCACAAGAAATTTCCCCTGCTCGGTGCGTCAGGTTAATGTTAATTATTATTGACAGGGCGGGGTGCTGGTGTATATTGGAGAGAAGCACGCCGGGGTGGCGGAACTGGCAGACGCGCTAGCTTCAGGTGCTAGTTCTCTTTTAGGGAGTGGGGGTTCGAATCCCCCCCTCGGCATTTCAGGAATGCTCAATGTTACTGCTTGCGGGCTGTTTCCGCGACCTCTGCGACCGCCTCAATCGCTTTTTCGATGTGGTCTTCTGTGTTGAACGGGCCGAGCGAGAGCCGCACCGACCCGTGAATCTTGTCAGTGCCGAGCGTCTCGTGTACAAGAGGCGCGCAGTGCAGCCCGGCGCGGCAGGCGATGCCGTGGTCATTATCGAGCATAGTGCCGACATCGGCAGCTTCGATGCCCTCGATGTTGAAAGTAATGACCGGCAGGTGGTCATGGTCGAGGTCAGCGCAGTAGAGCACGACGCCCTGGATTTTGGAGAGTCCTTCGGCAAGGCGCCGGGCAAGCTTCATTTCCCGGCGATGTATCTCGTCAATACCCCCCTGGGAGGCAATCCACTCCTGCGCGGCGAGCAGACCTGCAATACCGAGGATATTGGGTGTACCGAACTCCAGGCGCCAGGGGTATTCATCCGGCTGCTCCTTGAGCGTGCTTTTTATGCCGGTGCCTCCCGAGCGTGAAGGGGTTATTTCAACGTGGTCGCAGAGATACATTCCTCCTATCCCGGTCGGGCCCAGGAGGGACTTGTGGCCGGTGAAGCAGACCACATCTATATTCATGTTGCAGGCGTCAATCGGTATTATACCCGCGGTTTGCGCTGTATCAATGGCGAAGAGGACGCCTTTTTCGCGGCAGATTGAGCCAATCTCCTCTACGGGCTGGATTGTCCCGAGCACGTTGGAGCCGTGTATGACTATAACCAGCTTGGTGTTGTCTTTCATCTTTGACCTGACCTGGTCAGGGTCAACGTATCCTTTCTTGTTGAAAGGTACGTAGTCAACCTCGACTCCTTTGTACTTGTTCAGATAATGAAGCGGGCGAAGCACCGAATTGTGTTCGAGGCGGGTTGTGATTGCGTGGTCGCCGGGCGCAAGGACGCTGTTGATGAGAAGGTTGAGCGCGTCGGTTACGTTGTAAGAGAAGATGAGGCGGCTGGGGTCTGTCCCGCCAAAGAGTTCCATGAGCTTGCGGCGGGTCTTGTTTATAGTCCCCTCCACTTCAAGTGCGAGGTCGAATCCTGCACGTCCCGGGTTTACGCCACGCGTAGCGTAGAAATTCATCATGTATTCGATGACTTCCCTTGGTTTTGGAAAGGTTGTCGAGGCATTGTCGAGGTAAATGAGTTCTTTCATGGAGCCTGTACCTTTGCGCTTTCTCCCGGGAGTTCGCCCCACGCTTTCTACAAGACGGGCGGGTCGGCTAACTGATGGACACGTTCGCCCCTTGTGTAATCAGGGCTTTAAGAATTCTTTCCCTTGAGCGCTCAACCTGCGTTCGCAGGAAGTTTACCGCTTCGTCCTTGGGACCCGCCGCTATGACGCGGGCGAGAAGCTCATGCTCCTGGCGCATCTCGTACCCGAAATCACCCATATCAAGACCAAGGAAGAAGAATCTCTGCATCTGTTCAAGGAGGTCGTCAAGTACTCTTGCCAGCTTGTTATTCCCCGACATCCTGGCGATAGCCACGTGAAACGCGCGGTTGTGCTCAAGGAAGCGGAGGTAGCTGGACCAGTCGTGATAGATGTACTCGTACTCTGCGAGCTCTTTTAGCTGTGCGATTTGTTCCTCGTTTGCATGCTCTACAGCCCTTCCGATAGCACAGGTCTCAAGCAGCATGCGCATGTCGAAGTAGTCTGCAATGTCTTTAAGCGAGACCTGGCTTACAGAATAGCCCTTGTATGGCACAACGTTAAGGAGCCCTTCCTGCTGGAGCCTGCCACAGGCTTCTCTTACAGGGACCCTGCTTGAGCCGTAGCGGTCTGCAAGCGCCTCCTCTTTGAGCACTGCTCCCGGCTTGTGCCTGCAGGTAATGATGTCCTTTTTCAGAGCCTGGTAGACATCTTCGGTTATCGTACGCTTTACAGCGGTGTCTTTCCGCGGGGCTTTGGCAGCTTTTGGGGCGGATTTTGCCTTTGGCTTTCTGCGGCTCCTGCGGGATGTACTCTCGCCTGGCTTTGCTGGCATTCTGGCTATTTCCTGCCACAGAGGCACATAAGAGTTCAAAGTTGCAGGTTCAAGGTTAAAGGAAACAGGGTTGCGCGTAGCGCTCAAATAACCTGTAACCTGCAACCTTGTGCTGCAAGCACTTTTGACAGATGTGGCTGCGCCACCAACTTCTTTCTCTGTGTCTCCGTGGCCAATCCTTTCCCCGGCATACAAAGAATATATTCTGGCCGCTATAATTTAAGCACCCAGCGGAATATGTCAACTCTAAAATTGTATCTCTGAGGATTGCCGCGGTTTCAGCGGTCCTTTTTCCTCTCCTGTTCGTACCATTTCCTGTAGGCCTCAATTGCCTTTCCCTGGCTCCGGCTCTTCGAGCCCTCGAAGAAGTCTTTCCCTGTCAGCTTCACGAGCAGGTTTGCGGACTTCTCCCGAAATTCCCTCCCCTCAAGGAGCATTTCCACAAGGGTTGGCACAGTTTCGACATACCCGCGTTCGGCGAGGGAAAGTGCCGCAGCCCTGCGTCCCCACCACTTGCGCTTGGGGTCCAGCCACTTTTTAAGGAATTCAACGCCGCCTACCGCGGCAATCTGCGCAGCCAGCTCCTGCGCCTTGCTCCAGTCCTCGGCCTCGACCGCTTTCTGGAACTGCTTCTGCTTTGCTTCGAGCACAGCTTCTTTCGCCCGGCTGAGGCTTTCAAAAGACCACCCGTGCGATGCGCCCCGCAAGATGCCTGCGAAATACGTCGGCGGCTTGTGTGTCAACTTGAAAACGTCAACCACCTCGAGCCTGTCGTTTTCCATCTTGCACAGGAAGAATCGTTCCTCAGCGCTGCGGTAAATGAAGTAGCCGCCGGAAAGCCCCACTAACTGGGCATCCGGGACATCTATCCGCCCGGCCGGAGCCGGGGTCACAACGTCATCCTTCCCGGACTGCTCCTGCGGCTTGCCGCTGAATATGACTGTTACAAGTACCAAGCCCACAGCAAACGCGATAATCATCATTATGAAGTCTTTGCCGCTCACAGGTATTCTCCGGAAAATGTAAAGTCTAACATGCAAAATTGATAATTGCAGTTCAAAATTCAAATTTTTCAATTCTACATTGCAATTCTGCTTTCTGCTTTCTGCATTTTGAATTTCTGTCGTTCTTGGTGCTTCAAAACAGGCTTGACTTTTGGCGTTTCAGGGCGTAGACTTACCAGAGGGAAGTGCAGGTTATGGTCTGTATCACAGTCAAAGATGGTCCTCTTAAGGGGAAGGTTTGTCCCGTCTCTGACTCGGGAGTGCGCATCGGGCGCGATAACGATGTGCATATCCACGTCATGGACCAGGGTGTCAGCAGGCAACATGCAGAAATTTACCGCATCGGCGAGATGTACTTCATCCGCGACCTCGGTTCGAGAAACGGAACCTATGTCAACGAAGAACGCATAAAGGAAGAGCTTCTCCGCGAAGGCGACCGTATCCGTATCGGGCAGACCACGCTGGTTTTCGAGGACAGCGCCCAGACTGACCGGGAGATGGCGGAGCAGGTGCATTTCTCGCACGTGGAGGCCGACCCTGCCGCGACGATGGAGTTCCGCTTCGGCGTCGGCGGTTTTGCAGATATCGAGGACCCGGTCGAGGCGAAGGTGCAGCAGGTCTCCCGGACCAAGAAGCCGAAGTATCTTTCCATTCTCTACCAGGTTGCGCGCGCGATTTCCAGCGAGTCCGATGTCGGAGAGCTGCTCGCCAAGATTGTCTCGATGTCTGCAAATGCGGTTAACGCAGACCACGGGTACATTTTCACCAAGGATCCGGGCAAGGAGAAGCCGGAGCTCAAGCTTATCGCGAGCTTCGAGAAGGAGGGGAGTCCTGCGCCCGAGGTTTCCACCACGATAATAAAGCGCGTTGCGAAGTACGGGCGCGCAGTTCTTACGGCGGATGCGAGCATTGACAAGCGGTTCAGCGACAAGAGCTCAGTTATCATGAAGGGAGTCAAGGCGGTGATTTGCGCGCCGCTTGTAGCGAGGGAGGTGGTCAACGGTGTCGTGTACCTCTCGACTACGAGCCTGGAGCACGCCTTCACGCCCGAGGACCTCGAGCTTGTCACCGCGATAGGGATTCAGGTCGGCATAGCGCTCAATGACATAAGGATAGTGAACGAACAGAGGAAGATGTTCACCTCTATCATTTCCACCCTTGTCAATGCGGTGGAGATGCGCGACCCTGCGCTCAGGGGCCACTCGGGGCGCGTGGCCCACTTCGCAGTTGCAATTGCAAAAGTGCTTAAACTGCCGAGCAAGGAGCGTAACTCTCTTCATGTTGCAGCCATTCTGCACGACACAGGGATGCTTCTGATATCGGAGGCGGATATTGCCGCTTCGCGGTCCGAGCCCGGAGCAGAGAACTCTCTTGAGTACAAGCGGGCGATGGCTTCTGAGAAGCTGCTGCAGAACATCGAAGGGTTTCGCGGGATTCTGCCGGCTGTGAAACATTCATTTGAGAAGCACGACGGCTCGGGCGTTCCTGACGGGCTTGCAGGCAAGGACATTCCGCTTCACGCGCGGATTATAGCAACGGCCCGCACCTTTGACGAGATACTGAGCGAGGGTGCAAAAGAGGAGCTGTCGCTCAAGGATGCGCTTTTCAAGCTGAACGCCCGCGCGCAGGAAGGCGAAATAGACCCTGAGCTGGTAAAAGCACTCGCAATCGCTTACCGCATGGGCATTATTGAGGGCAGCCGGCGGTAGCAGCTCTCCTGTTCACCTGTTCTCCTGGTCTTTGAGTTAGTAGAGCCGTAGAGCAGGCTTCGCCTGAGAGGAAGAGGATGGCCTCAAGCGTTACACGCGCCCGCGTAGTTACATCTTTCGGAACTGCTGCCCTGTCCCAGTACATGGTTGGGTTTTTGCGAAAGCGTGGCGCCGGGGAGTGCACAGTCCTGGCCTCGCTTCCCGCGCGCGTGCGCGAGGTGCGATGGTTCCTTCAATCCGAGGGCCTGGGCGAGGTAAAAGTTGACAGCTTTTGCACCTTCGCGCATTCGCTTGGGGGGTATTCATCTCCCGGGCCACTTTCAAGAGCCGGGCGGTTCATGCTGTTTTGCGGCGCGCTTGCGCGCTCAGGGATGCAGGCCGCGTTCGCCGATGCGCTCGAAGGAGAAACTGCCGGGGAACTCTTTAATACTATTGAAGCGCTCAGGGCGAACCGGGTTCGCAGCCACCACCTGGAACCCCTGCGAGGCAGGCACCCTGGTGCGGGGATGCTTTACGAGCTTCTTGAGGGCTACGAGCAGTTTTGCCGGGAAAGGAACATCCCCGACATCGCGGACATGATTGAGGCTGCGGGAGAGAGAGTCAAGGCCGACCCCGCACGCTTCGGGGGCGGCTGTTATGTACTGGATTCGTTCCACGAGGCCAGGCCGGATGAATTCGAGCTTGCCCTTGCGCTCGGGCGCACGGGCGCGCAAACACTCTTTCTTTACGACCCTTCGGCGCCGCCGCCCGGGCAGCGCGATGTTGTCCGGGGTGTTGAAAGTGAGCTTGCCCGCCGCCTGGGCGCAGTGGCCGGGGAGGCGGCCCCGCCATCGCCGAGCGAGGAACTGGGCAAAAAGATAGCAGCCGGGAATCTTGATTCGCTGGGTGAGAGGGCGACGCTTCTTCTCTTTAACGACCTGGCCTCCCAGCAGCGCGGCCTTGCCCGGAAAGCGCAGGATTTCGCCCGGGAAGGCATTGCACCGCAGGAGATGTCCTTTTTCGCGGACTCCCGGGACAGTCGCGGCGCTCTTCTTCGCTACGAGCTTCAGCACGCGGGCCTGATTCCTGCCGGAGAAATCCCCCTGCACTGCGGGTCGCCTGTATTTAATGAGGCTTTTCTTGCATTGTGGCTGTTTGCCGACCCTGAAAGGCAGGACCTGCGGGCAAGGGCGATTGCGCACGGCATGGCCGGGGATGAGAAGGAACTGCAGGAAAAACTCTCGGCGCTTGAAGAGTTGCGTGAGCCGGCGGGCCTCGATGTGCTTGCCGGGAAGATTATAGAATCTCTCCTGCCGGGCCCCGGCGACCTGAAGGCGGAGGTTGCCGGTGTGTTCCAAGACGCGGCGCGGGACTTTGCCCTGTTTGCGCCTGCGCCGCCAGATGCGGAGCTTACCCGCTTTCTTTACTGTTTGCCGGGGTATCTTGAGGAGCTTGCTTGCGTAACCGGGGAACGCCCGCCTTTCATCGGCCCGGGGTACCTGCCCTCGAAGCGGTACGCAGTTGTGTTTTTGCCTTCACTTGTTTTGGCGGCGCGGCCTGCGAGGCCCGGTGTCTTCTCCCGGCAAATTGTCGAGGAAGTTGAACAGCAGCTCGGCAGGCCGCTTTACCTTAACATTTCGGGGGATGAGAGGCGCAGGCGGTGGGAGCTTGGCGCCGCGGCAGCTTGCGCCGAGAGAGTGGTGCTTTCCCTGTACCGTCTGGAGAAAGGCCGCCTGGCGGAACCGGTGCCGTGGCTGCGGGCTGTGCTTGCCGGGGCGCAGGGCGAGGGCAGCTCTGCTGCTCTACTAACTCAAAGGTCAAATGTGCGAGCTGCCGGGGCGCAGGCGACCCTTCCCACCGCAGTGGCAGTGGAGCCGGAGCTCAGCGTGAGCAGGCTCACAGATTACAACGAATGCCCGTACCGGTTCTACCTTCAGCACGTGCTGAAAATCAGACCTCCTCGACCGGAACAGGCGGCAAGGGGGGCCCTGGTCCACACAGTCCTGGCGAAGTTCCATCAGATGCAGGAGACTGACTTTTCGCTGGGGAGGATGATATCAATCCTCGACGAGGAGGCGCGGGAGTTCGAGCTGGATGGCGAGTCGCTTGCCCAGGTGCGCGAGCTTCTATCTGCATACGCCCGTGAGCACGCACCCCACGCGGGGAAAACCATTGCGGTCGAGAAGAATTTCAAGGTCTCATTCGGCGGCGCGACGGTCAGGGGCAGGATAGACAGAATCGCCGAAGTGCCCGGGGGGGTGAAACTGGTAGATTACAAGACCTCCGGCAAAGGCAAGGAGCAGAAACACAAGAACGCCGTGACAAAGAGGCTCGAAGATTTGCAGTTGCCGCTTTACACGCTGGGGGCGCGTGAGGCAGGTTTCACCGTCAGGCAGTTCAGCTACGTTTACCTCAACTACGATAAGACGCACAGGCCGCACGAGGTTGTCCTTCAGTTGCGCGAGGGCGGCGGCAAGGATGCGCTTTCCGAGGCCGGGCTTGGCGAGTCTCTGGGACGCATCGGGTCGCTGATTGCTGAAATTATCGGAGGCCCGGTTGATTTTCCAAAGGGAGAGAAGGCTATATGCGACCGGCAGCCTTCATACTGCCCGTTCGCCCATACATGCATCTACTCGGGCGCATAATTAAAGAAGGGCAGCTATCTTTGCTTATTCACGGCGCCGGGCGCTGCAATTCCCCGGCGCTCAAGCAGGGTCCCTTCCAGCCTGAACAGTTCAACAAGGCTTTTGAGGTAGCTGACAGAGGCTTCAACCTGTGAGACTTGACTTTGCACAAGGTCGCGCTGGGCCTGTGCGACAAGGAAGGATGTGGACCTGCCGAGGCGGAACTTCTCGGTCTCGGCCCGCAGGGTCTCCTCGCGCAGCTTCAGCGTAACGGCAGTCGCCGCAATTTGTTCCTTTGTCCGTTCCAGCTCGACGAAGGCGCTGCGCATATCCTCCTGCACGAGGTCTGCGAGGTTGGCCAGCGACTCCTGCGCCTGATTGAGGCTGAGAACGGCCCGCTTGTGGCTTGCTTTGGCAGACCTTTTCCCCAGGGGATATTCCAGGGTTAGGACGGCGGACATGTTGTAGCTTTCCCCGTCAAGGTCCCCGATGGAGCTGTGGAAAGACCTGGCATATCCGCTTCTTCCAAGGGTGATAAAGAGGTCCAGCCTGGGGAGCAGGCCATCTTTTGTTTTCACCACCTCAAGCTCGCCCCGTTTGAAGGCGAGGCGGGCCTGGTTCAGGTCGGGGCGTTTTTTAAGCGCAAGCTCAACGTGCTGCGCAAGAGGCCCAACCTCCACCTCCGGCACTGCCGGCAAGTCTTTGAGTGTTACCTTTCTGTCCCAGCGGTCCGGGCCGGGGGGGTTGAGCAGCCGGAGCAGATGCAGCCGGGTCTTTTCGAGTGTACTGCGCGCGTTTATCAGCTCCTCGCGCCTTTGCGCCACGAGTGCTTTTGCGGCTGCCAGTTCTATTTGTGCGAGCTTGCCCACTTTTATTCTTTCCTCTGTTTCGCTGAGCTGTGTCCGGGCAAGCTGGAGGGAGCCTTCAAATATCTCGATACGCCGCCTGGCCAGCACGTAGTCCCAGTAGGTGGTTTCGACCTGGGCTACAAGTGACTCGGCGAAGCCGCGCAGTTCGAACTCCGACGAAAGGGTATCGAGGCGGGCCTGGCGTATTCCTGCGAGGTTCGCGCCGGTATCTGCGCCTTTAAGAAGGGCCTGGGTAAAGTTAATCCCCGCCCTGGTTGTGAAAGAAGCCCCTGATGAGCTTGACCAGCTCCGGGAGCTTGAGATGTCAGCTCCCAGCGTAGAGCCTGTGGGAAACTGCTTGCTCAGGCCGAGCTCGCCGCCCGCGGAGGTGCTTTTACTGGTGCCGGCGCGGTCGCGTGAGCCTGAAGCGGAGCTGCTCAGGGTCGAATCGAAGACTGCGCGCTCCTGCTGCTCGGACGTATTCCTGATGGCGGGGCTGAACCGCTCAACCCGGAGCGCGCGGTTATTCTGGAGGGCGAGAAGTATCGCCTCCTGCGTGGTAAGTTCCAGTGGCCCGGCCGGCTCCGCGGCGGTTTCGGTTTCAGAGTCCCCTTCTTCGGACAGGGTTCCCGGCGCGGGAATTTCGGCGTAGTCGGGGCAGGGCAGCATCCCGGGCAGCGCACATCGAGAAAAAGCGAATAGCCAAAAGGCAATAGCCAATAGCCGGAGTCCGGCTCTTGCCCGCTGGCTGCTGCCTGCTGGCTGTTGCCGTTTGCGCACCGCCATGTAATATCCTCCTTTACTATTCGTATCTTAGCGCCTCGATCGGGTCGAGCTTTGCCGCACGCCGCGCGGGGTAGTAACCGAAAAAGATTCCCACGGCTGCGGAAAATGACAGGGCCAGCACTATGCTTGAGAGCTCTATCACGGTCGTGAAATCAAGCGCCTTCTCAACCACCGCCGCGCCGCCGACGCCTGCAATAACGCCTATCATGCCGCCGAGCCCGCTCATGAGCAGTGCTTCGATAAGGAACTGTCGCAGGATATCGCGGTCCTTTGCGCCGACAGCTTTGCGAACGCCGATTTCGCGCGTCCTTTCCGTGACTGTGACAAGCATGATGTTCATAATGCCGATTCCGCCCACGAGCATTGAGATTCCCGCAATGGAGCCCAGCAGGATGGTGAATGTCTGGGTAACCTCGGTTACTGTCTCTATCATTTCCGCCTGGTTGAAGATGCGGAAATCGTCATCTTGCCCGGGCTGGGTGCGGTGCCGCTTCCGGAGCACGGATGAAACCTTTTCCTTGACCTGTTCGAGGTCAGCCCCGCGGACAGACTGGATATCAATTTCCCGCACGTGGTCGAGCCCGAAAAGCTGCTTCATTGCGGTTGAATAGGGAATGATAATCTGGTCGTCCGGGTTATACCACCCCTGGTCGCCTTTGGACTTGAGGATGCCGATGACCCGGAAGCTCATCCCCTTGACCTTGATTATTTCACCGATGGGGTCACCAGGCCCGAAGATGTTTTCAGATGTAACAGGCCCGATGACGGCCACCCTCGCCATTCTTTCAGTTTCGCCCTCGGTAAAGGCTCTCCCGCGCTCTATCTCGAAGTTGCGGATGGGAAAGTAGGTCATCGATGCGCCCAGGACGGTGGTACTGGTGTTCTTGTTGTAATACTTGACCTGCGCCCCGCCTCTGACGACAGGCGTAATCTGGCGGACATTGGGCACTTCTTTCACAATCGCCTGCCCATCTTCGAGCGTGAGGTTTTGCCGCGGCCCGACTGAGACCCCGTGCGAGACTCGCCGCCCCGGCCGTACTATCAGGAGGTCCGTGCCCATGGAAGAGATGCGGTCCAGGACCTGCATACGCGCGCCAGCGCCGAGCGCGAGCATGGAAATCACCGCCGCCACGCCGATGATAATGCCGAGCATTGCGAGGAACGAGCGCAGCTTGTTCGCAACCAGGCTTTTTAAGGCAACCTTTATCGTGGTCCACATCAGCATTTTTACCGCAACTCCTTTACCCCGGGTCAACTATGTGGCCATCTCTTAAGTGAATGCGCCGGTCGCAGTGCCTGGCGACTTCCAGCTCGTGTGTCACGACAATGACGGTGCGGCCCTGGGAGTTTAACATTTTGAACAGGGACATGATTTCAGCCCCGGTCTTGCTGTCAAGGTTGCCCGTAGGCTCATCAGCCAGGATTATGGCCGGCTCCGTGACAATTGCACGCGCGATGGAGACGCGCTGGCGCTCACCGCCGGAGAGCTGGCTCGGCTCGTGGCGCATGCGGTCCTCGAGCCCCACTGTTGTGAGCGCTTCCCTTGCCTTGAGCTTGGCCTCTTTTTCGCCCCCGTAGAGAAGCGGGAGCTCCACGTTTTCCAGAGCCCTCATGCGGGGCAGCAGGTTGAACGTCTGGAAGACAAACCCTATGCGGCGGTTGCGGATTTCCGCAAGGCGGTTCTTCGAAAGCTTCGAGACATCCTGGCCTTCGAGGAGATAGCTGCCGGAATCCACGGGGTCGAGACAGCCCAGTATGTGCATGAGCGTGGACTTGCCGCTGCCGGAGGAGCCTGTTATGGCAAGCATTTCGCCTTTGCCAATCTTCAGGGTTACGCCGTCAAGCGCCTTGATTATGCTTCCGCCGAGCTTGTAGGACCTTACAATGTCGCGCGCTTCAATCACTTTTTCTTTCTCCCGCCGAGCATCATGCGCATGCCTCCCATTCCGCCCCTCCTGCGCCAGGCGCTCTCCGCTTCGCCCTTTATGACCTGGACCATCTGCCCTTCTGCGAGCCCGCTTATTATCTCGGTTTTCACCCCGTCGCTTATGCCCACCTCGACGGGGAGTTCTTCCGTCATGCCATCCTCTTTTTCAACAACGACAAAAAGCTCCCTTCCTTTGCGGTACAGGGCCTCCGCAGGCACGAGCAGGGCATTCTCCGCCCTGGCGGCGATTATCTCGACACTGGCAGTCATCTCAGGCTTGAGCAGCTTTTTCTGCTTGCTCAGCACCACGCGCAGTAATAACAACCTGAGCGCCCTCTTT
>CAYWBA010000059.1:0-12146 GCA_964455955.1 uncultured Planctomycetota bacterium
CCTCTACATCCAGGACCTTCTTTGCGACCTTGCGCAACTCGGCTACGCTATTGAAAATCTCAAGTTCCGGGGCGTCAAGGGCGTATGCGGCACACAGGCATCCATGATGCTCCTCTTTGATGGGGACAGGGAAAAGGTCAGAAAGCTTGATTCGCTTGTGGCCGGCAGGTTGGGGTTCAGCGAGACTGTCCCGGTTACGGGCCAGACTTACCCGCGAAAGGCCGACTTCTACCTGTTGAGTGCGCTCTCCGGCATCGCCCAGTCGGCCAACAAGTTCGCCACCGACCTGCGGCTCTTAAGCAGCTTCCGCGAGGTCCAGGAGCCGCACGGCAAGGCGCAAGTAGGTTCAAGCGCAATGCCGTACAAGGCCAACCCGATGCGCAGCGAGCGAATCTGCGCGCTTGCGCGCTACGTAATCAACATGGCGGCAAACGGGGCCTGGACTGCCGCAGGGCAGTGGCTTGAACGCAGTCTCGATGACAGCGCCAACCGCAGGATTGTTATTCCTGAAACTTTCATGGCTGTCTCAGCTATCCTCAACATCTACCTCAACGTGGTCAAGGGCCTGATAGTCAACGAAGAAGTTATAAACCGGCGCCTGGCGGAATTTCTGCCGTTTCTGGCCTCCGAGGCTATTCTCATGGCGGCTGTTCGAGCCGGCGGTGACAGGCAGGCGCTCCACGAGCGTCTGCGTGTACACGCGGCTGCCGCGAAAGAGAAGAGCGCTCCAGAGGCCGGGGCTGACTTTCTATCAGCAGTGAAGAACGACCCTGCGCTGGCGGCTGTGAAGGACAAGATAGATTCTATGGTGGAGCCGCAGAAGCTCGCCGGCCGCTGCGCGGACCAGGTCGAAGAGTTCCTGAAATCCCGCGTTGAGAAGCTGTTGAGTGAGTTCGAGGGCCAGGACATAGTTTCCGAAGATATTGAGGTCTGAGAGCCTTCGGCCATGACACCACGCGAAGAGCTTGTCGAAATACAAAAGAGAATTACCAGAAGACTTGAGGACGAAATACGCGAGCGCGTCACCGACGACTCCCCGATGATGCGGAAGTACCGGCACGAGTACGAGCGGGAAATTCAGGCCTACACCCGGACCGCAACCCAGCGCGAGCTTGTCCAGAAGGTGATGGAAGCCGACATCGTCTTTTGCGGCGATTATCACACCCTCTCCCTTGCCCAACGTACTCCCTTGCAGTTCCTGCACCGGGCTGTCGAAGGCGGGCGGCAAGTCATAATTGCAATGGAAATGGTTTACGCCGAGCACCAGGATGTTATTGACAAGTATATGCGCCGCGAGATAGATGATAAGGAGTTTCTCAGGAGAATTGATTATCAGCACACCTGGAACTTTACGTGGGAAAACTACAAGGTCATCTTCGACTTTGCCCGCGAGCACGGTATCCGCATTATCGGGATTAACACCCCGGGCCGCTCAGGCCGGAACCACCTTAAAGAGCGCGACCGCTTCTCAGGCGAAGTAATCGCCAAAGCTTCAATCGAAAACCCCGGAGCACTGGTTTTCGTTATGGACGGCGACTGGCACATAGCCAGCACACACCTGCCTGCCGAGGTCAAAAAGAAGCTTATCGAAGCCGGCGCCCGAAGGAGGTTCCTGAGGGTATTTCAAAACAGCACGTCGATTTACTGGCTCCTTGCCGGGCGGCGCCTCGAACACAGGATAGACGTCGTGCAGATTACCAAAGGAGCTTACTGTATAATCAATGCAACCCCGCTCATCAAGCAGCAGTCTTTCCTCAACTGGGAACTCGGGGTCGAAGAGCTTGGCTACGCGACTCTCTGGAAAGGCATGGAGCGCATAAATTACACCGACCAGATTTCCCAGATAATATCAACCATAACTTCATATCTGGGCATTGTGGCCGAGGGGCTGGAGAACTTCTCCGTCTACTCCACGGCGGACTTGGACTTTCTCGACCTGCTGCTTGAGCGCGGGGACTTCAGCGGCGCCGAGATTGGGGAGATAAAACGCCAGATTGAACACGATGAGTCGTACTTTATCCCGCGCGGAAATATCATCTATCTGGCCAACCTGTCGCTCAACCACGCAGCCGAAGAAGCAACCCATTTCATAAACATTGTCTGCAGCGGCTACCCGACCACGCCTCAAAAGACCGTGGATGACTTCTATCACCACACCCTTGCAGAAGCTCTCGGCTTCCTCGGCTCAAAAATCATTAACCACAAACGGGAATGCTACTCTATTGATGACTACCGCCAGTTTCTTGAGGAAAACAGGGGCAAGAGGCTTTCACCTGAAATGGCGGTGATGAGAAAAATGAGCAAGTATATCCTGCAGCACCACGAGTTCGAGCAGCGTTGCTTCGATACCGGCAAGCTCTCCGGCCGGCCGCGCAAGGTCTATGATGAGGAAACGGAAATCTACCTCGGGGCCATTCACGGGCTCGGCTACATCCTCGGAAACCATCTCTATCAGGCGATGATTAGCAACGCCTTCCCGCGCAGCGAGGTGCGCAAGCTGTTTTTCACCAGGTTCTATGAACCCGGCGTAGGGCTTGAAACTTACTTTTCCCTCTCCAAACGCCTGCGCGACCTTCGGCCCTACTGCCGCGAAGAAGGAGACCACTGGGGCGGGTAGCGCCCGCTGCAGTAAAAAAAGCGAGAAAGAGGATGAATAGTCACAGGGGCATGGTAAGATAAAGGTAAGCGGTTGAACCAAACCCTGTCTTGCGAACCCAGGCTCTGGGGCGGGTAGCACCCGCAGGCGAGGTGGCGCAGCCACTTTTGACAGAAGTGCTTGCAGCACATTGAAACGCAACAGGGAAAATGGACAGTATCCCGAAAGAGAAGGGCGGGTTGCAGCGGGCAGCGCCCGCCAGCGAGGCAGCGAGACAGGGAACCCAGGCTCTGGGTAAATTCGTGTTTTTCGCTGTTTCCTGACAAGTTTTTTGCTGTTTTTTGCCGCACTGTTTGACAAATCACCTGCCCGGTGGATAATCCGGGCAGTGCCCGGCAACGAGGCAGCAGCGAGAGACAGAGCAAAGGGCAAGTGGGGGAGACTGTGAAGAACCCATCCGAGTTCCTGTGTGTTGCTCTTGACAGGAGCGACCTTGGCGCAGCGCTTGAGATAGTACACCGGGTTGGGGGCAAGGCCGGATACTTCAAGGTCGGGCTTGAGCTTTTCACCGCCGCGGGCCCGAAAGCGGTTGAAGAATTGCACGTTCTCGGGCCGAAAGTATTTCTCGACCTCAAGCTGCATGACATTCCCAATACTGTTGCCCGCGCTGTGCGGGCAGCTTGCCAGCTTGGCGTGGACTTGCTGACGCTTCACGCCTCCGGCGGGGCCGGGATGATCAGGGCTGCGCGTGAAGCTGCTGAAAAAGCGGCTGTGGAGTTTGATAGAGCCCGCGTAAGGCTCCTTGCCGTCACCGTGCTGACCAGCCTTGACAAAGCTGCACTTTCACAAACCTTTGGCCTGGAAACTGAGCCTGTCAAGCTTGTTGAACGCCTCGCGAAGTTTGCGAAAGATTGCGGCGCGGACGGGGTTGTCTGTTCAGCTTTGGAGGCTGCTCTTGTCAAGAAAGTCTGCGGAAAGGACTTTCTCGTGGTAACTCCGGGTATTCGGCCCGCCGGGTCGCAGACACAGGACCAGAAGCGGGTTGTCACGCCCGCAGATGCAATCAGGGCGGGGAGCGACCTTCTTGTCGTCGGCCGCCCCATAACAGCCGCACCCGACCCAGCCGCCGCAGCCGACGAAATTCTCAAGAGTTTAGCAACGAGTAACCAGTAGCGAGTAACGGGAACTGGTTATTGACTACTGGTTACTGTCAGCTCTTCGCGGGGATGTTATGGCCGGTCTGCTTATTTGCATAGTTGCGATTGTTATCGGCTTCTCCTACGCCCCGGCGCGCGTGCCTGGCTACTTCAATATATACATTACGCTCGGCGTGTTTCTGAGCTCGGCCGCTCTCTGCGCCCTTATGGGCGCGAGGGCGAGCCAGCAGATGAGGCGCGCTATTGGCCTGCCGGGCGGGAGATTCGCCGCGGCTATAAGTTTTGCAAAAGGGCGCAGACTCTCCTGGCTGGCAGTGCTCGCACTCTACGGCATCTGCATCCACCTCTTCGACTATCCGCACCTTGTGCGAAGCAGGGAATGGCTCGGGCTCGGCGGGGTGCCGCTTGTTAGTTCCGTTCTTGTGCTGCTCCCCTTTTTCCTGTTTGCCGCGTGTAACCTTGCAGGCCTGTACCGCGGCGAAAAACTTCTGCGGGCCAGCACGTGGGGCTTGTGGCAGTACGAAGGCTTCTACATGCGCCAGTTTCTTGTGCCTGTGCTGCCCTTCCTCATATTTTCGGCAGCTTTGGACACGCTTGGTTATTTCCCGAGGGCAGAGGAGAGCATATATGTTTATCCCTCACTCCTCACCGCCTTTTTCTGCTTGTTTATCCTGCTCCTCTTCACCTTTGCGCCGCTCCTGTTCAGATTCCTGTGGAAAGTCGAGCGGCTGCCTGATAGTCCCCTCCGGCGCAGGGTCGAGGACATCGCCTCCTCAAGCAGCGTGCGCTTCCATGATATCTATATATGGCACACCGGCGGCTCAGGCATCGCCAACGCGATGGTGACTGGGATTTTTCCACGCATGCGCTACATCTTTGTTACGGAAGGCCTCCTCGCCGTGCTGCCGGAGGAAGAGGTTGTGGCCGTGCTTGCGCACGAGCTTGGCCACGCCAAGTACCGCCACATGCAGATGTATGTCCTCCTGGCAATCTCGTTTATCGCGCTGGTAAACTCCGTGGACCAGTACGTAGTTTCTATGTTAAGCTGGATGCAGGAAAGGTTCGGAGGCAGTCCGGATGTGTATGTTGCGGCGTATGCCTTTGTCTTGCTTCTCGTTTTCTGGGGCGTAATATTCGGGTTTACCTCGCGCCGCCTCGAGCAGGTGGCAGACGCCTTTGCCGCGCAGAAGGTGAGCCCGCAGGTCTTCGGCTCAGCCCTTGAGCGAATCGGGATGTTAAGCGGCGGGCCCCGCGCCATGAGTTCGTGGCGCCACTTCCCCATAGGGAAAAGAGTCCGTGTTATGCGGGAAATGGCGGATGGAATCGCCACAATCAGACTTGGACGCCCAGCCACTGTGGCGCTGGCGGTAGTGCTAATCGCGTTGGTCCTCGGCATGGTTCTCTTCGGCTATGAGGTTTACTCGGATGCCACTATAAGCCCTGCCGTCCTCCTGGAGCGCAGGTTCGCCTATGCCTGGGCTAAAAAAGACTACCAGCGCGCGGTTGGCCTGACAGATACTTTAATCAGGACGGAACCGGAAAACGCTTACTTCCATTACCTGCGCGGCGCCGGGCTGGACGAGCTTGGCCGGCTTGAAGAATCAATGGCCGCTCTCCAGATCGCGGTTGAGCTGGACTCTGAGAACAAAGAGTACGCCAGGCAGCTCAAGCTCTTAAGACAGAAGATTGAGAAAGGGAAGTAAGGCATGGTGCGCTATGAGGGTATGGTGATTCGTCCGCCCAGCGAGGCTGACAGCCTGATACTGCAAATAACTCTCGGCTGCTCGCACAACAAGTGCACTTTCTGCGGGACATACAGGGACAAGAAGTTTCGCAAGCGTCCGATAGGTGAGGTCTTTGAGGATATCGAGTCGGTGCGGCCCCGCTCAGACATGGTCAGGCGCGTGTTTCTGGCAGATGGCGATGCAATGATGCTTTCCCAAAAGCACCTGCTCCCTGTCCTGGACAAGCTGGACGAGGAGTTCCCCAACCTGCAGCGGGTCGGAATATACGCCAACGCCCGCGACATTCTCAAGAAGACACCCGATGAACTCGAGGAGCTGCGTGGCAAAAAGCTCTCAATAGCCTACATCGGGCTTGAGAGTGGCTCAGACCAGGTCCTGCGCAAGGTCAACAAGGGCGCAACAGCACAAGAGCAGATTGACGCGGTCCGCAAGGCACAGCAGGCTGGTATTAAGATGTCCGTGATTGCGCTTCTCGGGCTTGGCGGGAGGAAGCTTTCAGAAGAACACGCGAAAAGGACCGCATGGGCGCTCAATCAAATGCAGCCTCGGTTTGCAAGCTTCCTCACGCTCATGCTTGTGCAGGGGACGGAGCTTGCCGAAGAGTACCGGCGCGGCGAGTTCGAGCTGCCCGGGCCGGTTGAGATGCTCCGGGAGCTTCGCATGACAGTGCAGGGCCTTGAGCTTGAGAAAACCATCTTCCGCACCAATCACGCATCAAACTTCCTGGCGCTGGGCGGGACTTTGCCGAAGGACAAAGAGCGGATTCTTGCGGAGCTTGACCGTGCCCTTAGCGGGGATGCACCGCTCCGGCCGGAATTTTTGCGTGGGCTCTAATGCTGATGAGGAATTGGGAATTGCACGTTACATCCCTCATTCTTCATTCCTCGTTTCGATAAGCGTCTCGCCTTCTTTTACAAGCTTGAATTTGCTGCGGGCCACCATCTCGATATAAAACGGGTCGCCTTGCAGCGCCGTGATTTCGGCGCGCAGCCTGATATTGGCGGTACGCAGCTCCACTGACTCGCGCTCAAGGCCGGCCCTCTTTTGGACAAGCTTACAGTTGCGCTCATGGTTCGGGAAAGTGGCGCTCACGAGTACCACGAGTATGCATAAACCCGCCACCAGAAGAAAGCATGCAGCATCCCTGAGCTGCGAGTCTTGGCGCTCTTGTCTTTCTGCCACTGTTCTCGAATCCTGTCCGGTCTCTTACAGTTTCATCCCGTACTTCGCGCGGCTTCCCAGCTTCTCCTCTATGCGCAGGAGCTGGTTGTACTTCGCGGTGCGCTCACTGCGGCATACCGAGCCTGTCTTTATCTGCCCGGCGTTTACCGCGACCGCGAGGTCGGCAATTGTCGTGTCCTCCGTCTCCCCGCTCCTGTGCGAGATAACGGTGGTAAAGTTGTTTTCCTTTGCGAGCTTGATTGCAGCAAGCGTCTCTGTCAGAGTGCCTATCTGGTTGAGTTTTATGAGGATTGAGTTTGTCGCCTTCTTCTCGATTCCCTCTTCGAGCCGCTTGGTGTTGGTGACGTAGAGGTCATCCCCCACAAGCTGCAGTTTCGAGCCGGCCCTTGCGGTAAAGGCGCGCCAGCCGTCCCAGTCATCCTGCGCCAGCCCGTCTTCTATGGAGTAGATGGGGAACTCCCCGGCAAGCCGCATGTAAAGCTCAATCATCTCGCCGCTTGAGTAGTTCTTCTTGGCTTCCGCCTTCAGGACATAATGGTCCTCTTCGTAAAACTCGCTCGCGGCCGGGTCAAGCGCTATCTTTATCTGCGAGCCCGGGCTGTAGCCTGCGTTGTTTATCGCATCCATGATAACTTCGAGTGCCTCGGCGTTAGAGCTGAGATTGGGCGCAAACCCGCCTTCGTCGCCGACTGCGGTCGAGTAGCCGCGCGCCTTGAGCACTTTCTTGAGGTGGTGGAACGTCTCGGCGGCAGCCTGGATGGCTTCCCTGAAGCTTGAGAATCCTGCGGGAACTATCATAAACTCCTGGAAGTCAACGTTGTTATCTGCGTGTTTTCCGCCGTTTAGAATATTGATTTGAGGCACTGGCAGCAGGACCGACTCCTCGCCGCCTATCTGCTCGAAAAGATGCACGCCGTTCTCGGCCGCGGATGCGCGGCAGGCTGCAAGACTTACAGACAAAATCGCGTTGGCACCGAGCTTGCTCTTGTTGGGCGTGCCGTCAAGCTCTAAGAGCAGGTTGTCTATGCCAGTCTGGTCTGAAGCTTCAAGGCCCTTGACTTTGGGCGCTATTATCTCGGTCACGTTTTTGACAGCCTGAAGGACACCTTTACCGAGGAACCGCTCGCCGCCATCCCGCAGCTCTATAGCTTCGTGCACGCCGGTCGAGGCGCCGCTGGGGATAGCAGCCCTGCCGAATGCGCCGGATTCGAGCGTTATGTCGCACTCGATAGTCGGGTTGCCCCTTGAGTCGAGAATTTCACGGGCCGCTACTTCTGCAATCTTGCTCATACAGGTTCTCCTTTCTGTTCAGTTGCGAAGCTACAACTATAACAGACGGCCCGAAACATAGTCAAAATCTTTTCTGAAATAGAGACTCCCAAATCTGTTATCGGCAAATTCGGCACACAGCGTGAGAACTTTGCACGCCCGGCGGTCGGAGGCTAAAGTTAAAGAAGGGGCGGTGCAGGAGAGCCCCTTCGCTCCTTGCGAGAGTGTTACTTGTCCAGTTCCTTCAGCCGGCGAATCAGTTCCTCCTCCAGGCGGTGCAACTGCTCGATTTGCTCTTTCAGTTTCTCCATCTCTATCATTATCTTCTCACGCTCGCGGTGTATCTCCCGGATTGCCTCCTCGACATCCGGCTTCTCGCCCCGATGCCTCTCCTCGCCCAGCAGTTCTTTCAGTTCCCTTTCAAGTTCCCCGGCTTTGTGCATCAGCTTTTCGGCTTTGTCTCTCTCGTCGCGTTCCTTGGCCTCGCGCGCCATGGCGTGCAGGTGCTCGATTTCTCTTTTCAGTTGCGCGATTCTCTCTTCACGCTCGCGTGCAGCTTCGTGTTGCCTGCCCTTTTCCCTGTGCTTGAGGAACTCGGCGATTTTCCCCTCGAGTGCCTCAGCTTCCCGCCACAGCGCCCCGGCCTTTTCCATATGGCCTTCTTCTTTGGCCTTGTGCGATGCTTCACGCAGCTCTTCCACCTCGCGTTTCGCTTCTTCTACCCATTTTCTTTCTTCTTCGGGCATCTCTTCGCGGACTCGCCCTCTGCGTTCCCTCTCCAGCATCTGCTCCATTTTACGTTCAATGTGTTCGGCCCTTTTCATTAACTCCCTTGCCTCATCATGGTCGCCGCGCGCCTCGGCTTCTTGCGCCATTTCCCGCAGCTTGTGTATCTCGCGCTTCGCGTGCTCAATCATTTCGTCGGGAGGCACCGGGCGGCGAGGTTGTTCTTCACCTTCGGGGTGCTTGCCTCGCTTGTGGGCTTCTATCATTTTGCCAGCTTCGCGCTTGATGTGCTCGGCCCTTTCCATTAACTCCCTTGCCTCATCATGGTCGCCGCGTTCTTCAGCTTCTTTCGCCATTCTGCGCAGCTCTTCGATTTCGCGCTTTGCGCGCTCAATTATTTCCTCCGGAGGAACGCGGCGGCCTTTTTTCTCCTTTTCAGGTTCGCCGCGATGCTTCCTGAGCTTCATGAGCTTGCGTGCAAGCTTCTCCGCCTCGTTCAGCAGGTCAATCGCCTCTTCGATACGGCCCTCCCTTTCCGCTTCTTCCGCGCGGTCAAGGAGCTTGCTTATTTTGTCAAGCAGCTTTTCAGTCTCCTCTGCTATTTCATCCTGAGATTTTTCCACCTTTTCGGGGGGAGGCCCCGGCTGCGCACTCACCACCTTGCACGTCGCGATAATAATACCCGCGGCCAGAAACGCGGCAACCATAACCACGAGCGCCAGAGAACTCATCCTTGTCATCAGTTTCCTCCTTCCATCCAAAAGACCCGCGATCCGGTCCTCAAGCTTCCAGCGGGGATGTGCGAGGCCGATTGCGGCCGGTATCTGTTTAAGTATCGTCGTTTTCTCAGCCAGTTCGAGGAGTGTGCGCGCGTAGCGCGGCGCCTTGCTGCAACGCAGCACGTAGTTGTCACAGACTTCCTCCCGCGCCCTTGCCATTTCCCTGTTAAGCAGACGCACCAGCGGATGCATCCATAAAAGTATCCCGGTGAAGCACTGCAGCAGCCTCACCAAATGGTCGCGGTGCAGTACGTGTGCGCACTCATGAAGCAGAACATCCCGCAGTTTCTCCCCTTTGAGCTTTTGCAGCAGATTCCGGGGCAGAATCACCAGCGGCTTCAGGATGCCGATGGAGATAGGGCTGTTTATTAGAGAGGAGGTCAGGACAGGAGGCAGCTTGCTTGCCTGCAGTGTCTTGCGCACCTGGCGGAGCGCGTTTTCAAGACCCCCTGTGTCCAGCGGCCGGACCGAGCGCCGCAGTGTCCCGTACGCGCCGAGGCCGTAAACCATGCGTACAAAGAGGAAAATCGCGCCCGCGGCCCAAAGGGCGAGCGCTGCCACAAATGCCGCCCGCACCATGTCTGTCCACGACAGCGGGGGAGGCTGGTGTTTGACCAGCGCAAGCGTTCCAGTCACAGCTCCCGGTGTTGCAGGCGCATCCTCAGGTGGCGCAGCAACAGCTTCAAGTGGGGCAGGGGCGACGTCCGGTGGTGCAGTAGTATGCTCAAAGGGCGCAGGCTTGACATCGCGGGAAGCCCGGGTCTCGTGCCCGGTCAGTTTCGGCGCATCCGGTATTGCCCGCGCCTCCCGCACAGGAATGACAGGCGTGGATTCTTTGGGCAGGCTCTCCGGTTGAGGCGTCCCGCCATGCGTAAACGAAATCCTTATCAGGGAGACCTCAGCACGGTTCACCGACCACGCCACGGCCGGGCTGAGCAGTACATACACCATTGCACAAAGCCACAGTCCGTAGCGCGCCGCGGCGCTGCGGCGCAGGAAGAGCCGTGACACCACAAACGCCAGCAACATTACCAGTGTGGCCTGCAGGAGCACGTTTACTGCTATCTGCAGGAAACCATCTCCCGGATAATACTGTAAGAGCCAGCTCATGACTCTTTTTCCTCCGCCGTCCGAATCATCTGCTGTATCCGTGCCGCTTCATCGGCAGAGACGCCCCGGCCATCCAGCAGCGCCATAACCAGGTCGTCAGCGGAACCGCCAAATGCTGTTTCTACAAGGTTTGAAACCATCTGTTCAAGCACGCTGGAACGCTCCGGTATGGCCGAGTAGTAGAACCTGTTGCCAACTGCGCGGTGGCGCAGCCAGCCTTTCTCTTCCAGCCGCGTCATCACGGTCTGGACCGTGTTGCGTGCGACGGGACGCCGCGTTGAAAGAACTTTCCACATTTCTGCAACTGTCAGCTCGCCTTTGTCCCAGACCATACTCATAATTTCCATCTGGGCCTCGGAAAGCGGTGAACGTTGCATACGCCTTACCATGGCAGCCTCCCAAAGAACACCTACAACTGTAAGCAAGGTAACTACAGATGTAGGTAATGTCAAGTGCGTTTTTGGAAAAATTTCGAATATTTTTCCAAACTGCACACACCAATCTACTCTCGCAGGGAAGGGCTGTGACAAAGATGCGCGTTGTGCGAACGTTATTGTCGTATTCTGGGTCCACGGCCTCTGGAAAGCGTAATCGCTTGGGCAAATCTTATACCGGGTAGATGCAACGCGGCGAGACAGACAGAAATTCCGGCAGGTACAAGTTATGAAAGGTGCTCAACAACTATCTTAACTCCCAGAGCGCAGAGGACAATACCGCCGAAGGCACCAGCGTACTTGCCCAGGAGGGAACCAACGATTTTGCCCAAATAGACGCCCGTTGCGGTAAGCACGCCGCACACCGTGCCGATAATCACGCTTGGATACCAGATACTCACTTTGAGCATGGCAAGGCTGACACCAACAGCGAGAGCGTCAATGGTCGTAGCAGCCGCCAGAGAAAGGAGCATCATACCACGGGTAGGGTCGGTCGAAGGTTCCTCTCTGTCGCGGCGGGATAACGACTCCCGTATCATCTTTACCCCTATCAGAACAAGTAGCCCGAGAGCTATCCAGTGGTCGTAAGCTGATATCGTACGCTGCAAGCACGTGCCCGCAAGCCAGCCGATTACAGGCATGGTAGTATGGAAGAAACCGAATACGACAGATAAGCGAGCAGCATGCGCTGGAGTAATACCCTTCACTGAACTGCCAACACTCACCGCTACGGCGAACGCATCCATTGCCAGTCCCACAGCGATACAAAGTATTACAAACAGGCTCATTTCATAACCACAGGTTGTAATGGCTATTTGCCAGAATAACTGCGCAGGAGTTCTATTGCAACTCGTCTGAATCTTCTTTTGCAAATCGCAGCTATGGCATCATATCATTGTCTTGCCGTATTTGCAAGTAATATGCCGTACCGGATAATAGCAGCACTTGTGTCGCAATCAACGGATGAGGAACTCGCGGCCCGAAGCGGGCAACGCAGCCGAGGCTCATTTTGTTAGAGGCTCTTACAATCTGCATACACCAATACGCTCTTATGCGCAAGGATGGCGGCTAAAAATTTGACATCCACCTTCAGTGGATGTTATATCGTTGCAGGTGCAGGCCGTTTTGCTGCTGAGACTGATAGAGCA
>CAYWBA010000060.1:0-11968 GCA_964455955.1 uncultured Planctomycetota bacterium
GATGCATACGCATTCTGCCGCTGGGCCGGAGGGAGGCTCCCCACCGAGGCCGAATGGGAGAAGGCGGCAAGGAGCGACGACGAGAGGAGCTACCCGTGCGGCGAGGAGATTGACACAACCGTGGCGAACTTTGCAAAGGATGTCAACCACACAACTTCGGTTGGCACCTACCCCGAATCAGTTAGCCCTCACGGCTGCCAGGACATGGCTGGCAACGCACGTGAGTGGTGCCTGGACTGGTACGGACGAGATTCCTACCAGAGCGGTGAAAACGACAACCCGCGCGGGCCGGCCAAACGGGTCAGCGAGTACAAAGTGTGCCGGGGAGGGTCCTGGTTCGACGAGAAGTGGAGAGTCCGCTGCACGGCAAGGTTCTGCTCGAACCCGCTTCACGCATACAAGTTCGTGGGATTCCGCTGCACCCGGCCGGTTTACGGGGATTGACCTTCGAGCCTCTTCTCAAGTTCTGTTAGGCGCTTCATGAGCCTGTCTGCTTCCTTTGAGGCGCCATGGTTTGTTATGTGCCTTGTTAGCCGCCTGCGCAGGGAGTCGAGTTCTTCCAGGGATTCCGGCTTCGCAGCATCAATTTCTTCAAGCTCAATATCCCTCGCCCTAACAAGAATTTCGCCTCTTCTTTCGACAAGAATGTTGGCAATGTCAATGAAAGAGTTAAGGATGGCGATGTCCCGCAGGTTGCGAAAGTGCGGACTCTCCGGCCTGCTCGATATCCAGCCGCATTTTTTGGAATAAGCGTTTTCGCCAACTTTGAAGCAAATCACTTCCCTTCCGCCTGGAGATTCCACGCTGACCTCGGCCTGAGACCGGACCTCCAGGGAGTTAACAGGCACAAAATACCCGACACAGAGAACGAAGATATTAAGTGAGACTGTGAGCGGGATATTAGCGGACTTGTTGTAGTCGAACTTGAACTTGTACCTCAGTTGGAGGTCATACTCGCCCCTAAAAACAGGCTTGAAGGAGCGGGTTACCGCGATAAAGTCCCTCATGTGTGGGTCCTTGGTACGCAGGAGCACTCTTCCCGGCACCTTCGCGCTTTTCAGTTCTTGGATTCTTACAACGGTAGTGCAGCCAGTGGCTCCAAAAAGGACGGCTGCCAACAGGACCGGCAGGAAGACCCTCTCTGCAAGAAAACTTCTGCTACAGGCCGGAGTGGTGAACAAATGAAGTTTGGCTCCCCATAACGCTGAGGCGGTTTTAACGCTGCTTCTTCCTGTACTTCTCGACTGCATTGACAATATGGTCTGAATCGCCTTCGAGCTGTCCCTTGATGTCGTCGAGTGCGCGGAGAAACACTTTTCTGAAAACCGAGTTGTACCAGGTATAGTTCGCGTAAGGCTGGCCGTAAATCCAGACAGCCTCGGTACCATAGTGCGAGGACTGGTAGGAAGTAACCTTCGTCCCATCCGGCAGATTCACATCCAGATGAAGCTCGATATTTGCGCTGAAAATCTCCTGCGGCAATGCGAAGGGGTTAATAATCCCCAGTATACTCAGTTGCGGGACGATGTACGGCACCAGGAAGTTAAACAGCAGAAGGCCTTCCGAGTAGAGCTTGTTGTTGCTCGCCGTGAACCTCTCAAACGTAAAGTTCAAGATTACATCCACGTCGCGCTTGTCAAAGGGCGAGCTGTATGCGAAGTCGAACAGCTTTACGTCCCGGATGTATTGCAGGAGGCTGTCCTCGAGAAATCCCTCTTCCGTGTCCTTCGGGAACACTGCGGTGGTGGTCATGAAGGGAATCGGCAGTGAAAACGTCACTATTGATGCGACACTGGTTTCCTGGGCCAGCTTGACCTTGGCTATACCAGCCTTGACCGGCAGCCTGTTGGGGTTGTCGCGGACCGAGTACTGCTTGTACATCAGAATGGGCGAACGGACGACACAGCCACTGGATATTACCACCGCCACACAGAAAAGTGCCAGCATAAGGAGTAGTTTTTTCATTCTTGATTCCCTTTCATCTTCAACGTGTTTCCTTGCCCAAATACTCTATTTCTGCCGGCGCCTGTAGGTCTCAGCGGCCGATATTATCTGTTCCGAATCGGACGTAATCTTGGCGCTTATGCTGTCGAGCACCTTCATGAACACATCCCTGAACACGGACTCGTACCACATGTAGTCCGCGTAAGGCATTTCGTATATCGTTACCCAGTCGGCATCGGACCACCTGGCCTTGTATGATGTTATCAGCGTGCCGTCCGGCTGTTTGACATCCACACGGATGTCAAACAGCATGGAAAACCGTTCCTGGGGCACACCCAGCAGCGTCAGAATGTTGAGAAACGGAAGCTGCCATATAAGCGAGTAAGGGGTGGAGTTTTTCGCGAGGATGTCATTGATCTTGACCTCCAGTATTACATCCACGTCCCGCTTGTCAAAGGGAAAGGAATACGTGAAGTCAAAGAGCTCGGTATCTTTGAGGTACTGCACAACAGAATCGAGAATAAACTCTTGCTCGTTAATCTTTGGAAACGCCGCGGTAATTATATAAAACGGAATCGGAAGAGTAAATGTCAGGAACTCTGAAATCTTGCCGCGCTGCGCCGCGTTCAGGACAACTCCAGCCTTCAGGGGCAATCGGTTAGGGTTCTTGACAGATTTGCCCTTGAACATCAGGATAGGAGATTTCACAACGCAGCCGGTGGAAAACAGCAGAACTGCCAGTAAAACAATAATTCCTGATTTCCTCATCCTTGCCTCCATACTATTCTTGGTGTTTGGAAGTTGTCAACTGCTTCGCCAGGCAAAACCTGGAGATTAAAGCTCGTGGAATCATACCCCCCCCATTTTTATAAGTCAAGTGTCTAAGTAAAGTAATACTGAACATACTTTAGAGAGCGTGTACTACACCACCCGCTGCCAAAACACAAGTTTTATAAAACGGACAAGTATAAATTCCGACTCCGACAGGCTTGACGATTTCTCCGTTTTATTTTTACCCTGGTAGTCTCTACTCTCACTATGCAGGCAAAAAATCGTAAAAAATAGCGAGGACTTTTGGCTGCCAACTGCCACTTAAGGATGTGAAGACGGTGAAAGCAGAAAGTAAAGCACAACTTACTGAAGTCGTGAAGCTGGTGGAAAAAGCGCGCGGCGGTGACCAGGCTGCCTTTGGCGAGCTTGTCAGGCGATACGAGCGCGCGGTACACGCCGTCTCGGTATCATACCTGGGTAACAGCCCGGATACGCAGGATGTGGCTCAGGAGACATTTTTGGCCGTTTACAGAGCTCTTCCCAAGCTGCGGGAGCCTGAGAAGTTTGGCGTATGGCTCTACGCGATTGCGTCTCGCCTTTCCAAGAACCAGCTCAGGAAGAAGCGCAAGAAAGAGGTTATGTTTGTGGAGATAACTGAAAACGGGAAAAGCGAGCCGGAAATAGCTGATGCAGGCTCTCAGGAACCGCACGAGCACATAAGCCGCAGGGAAACTTCGCGCGAACTGGCGTGCGCATTTGCCGTGCTCCCTGAACAACAGCGCGCCGCGCTTACACTGTTCTATGCTGAGAAACTGACATACAGGGAGATAGCGGCATTCCTTAACGTATCATTCATGAGTGTAAAAGGGCTGATCTACCGCGGGCTGACCGCACTCAAAGAGAAACTGCCCGGGAGATTGGAGGAGTAAGCATGGACTGCGAGCGAATCAGAGAAAACCTTGCGGCTTTTATTGATGGCGAACTCGACGGAGACCAGATGGCCGAGGTCCAGGCACACCTTGCTGAATGCGCGGAGTGCCGGGCGGAGCTTGAAGCACTTCGCCAGACTGCGCGTACTCTGGCGGAGTTACTCGAACCGCGCGCAATGAGTGAGAGCGTAGCTGAGAGCGTGCTGGCAACCCTGGCCTCCGAGCGCAGGCGGCGCACACCGCTACTTGCCAGGGTTGGCTGGGCGCTTACAGGCGCTGTGGCCGCCGTGTTTATACTGGCTGTGTTCGGGCTTATCGGCATGGAGCATGGTGGAAGCAGGATTTACGCGGACGAAATTGTGGACGAGGCGCTGGCCGACCACGCATACAGGCTTAAGCTGTTCAAGAAGCAGGTGGTGGACTCCGCCGTAATTGACCCTGTGAGCGGGATTCAGTTGATAAGAATAGACCTCCAGCTTTCCGGGCTTGAGAAAAAGACTATGCGGCTTGAGCAGTTCCTTACCTGTTCGAATCATCCCAAAAAGAGCGAAATAGCCGAGTATATCAATTCTGTGCATAAGCTTCTGCGACATATTGAGAGTCCTCCGTTTGAGAACCCCGAGGCGATGTTTCGCGCACTGAGAAGTGAAGCTGTCAAGATTGACCTGCCCGGTGATATGGCTCTGGTTACGGCCCCTGAGTCCGCAAGCGGGAGCTTCAGCATTCCTGAAGACCTGGATGAAGCAATAAAAAGGTTTATCCGCGCCAAAAAAGATTTGTACAGAGGCAACTTCATACAGGCCGCGCGCTCATTCAGCGTTGTTGTCAAACGGTCTCCCGGAAGCCCCATCGGAAAAGATGCAAAGTTTTGGAAAATATACTCGGAACTCCAGGGAGGAGAAGAGGTTATTGAGATTTTTCAGAATCAGGATGTGGGCGCTAAGAATAAGAAACCCGGCATTGAGGAAATAGAAAAGATTATCGAAAAGGTAAGGGACATGCTGCCCCCGAACCTGTACAAGAACTTCAGGAAGCGGCAAATTCCGAAAGAAAAAACAGGGCCGATGAAGGAGCCAAAACCCTCCGGTGACAGCCCCTCTGAGGAGTCAGAGAAATGATAAGACTCGACAGATTTAAGGTAATTGAGAAGATTGGCGACGGCTCAATTCGCCTAAACAGGAAAACAGTCAGTTGTCGGGGAAGAAACAGGTTTTAAGAAAGGAGGCAGGTATGAATTTGTGGAATGTGCTTGTTGCAGTAGCAGTGGCTTTTGCCGCGGCGGGAGGGGCATTCACCCTGGCCAGCGAGCAGAACTCGGAGCTTGAGTCTCAGGTCAAGCTTCTGGAAGACAATCTTACACAAACACGGTCGGAACTCGGCCACGCAAAGGAGCAGCTCGCAAAGGCAGACACCGCCGCATTGCAGAGTGACCTTAGCGAACTCTCGCAAGCGCTCTGGACCAAGATAGAGGACCTCAATCAGAAAGTAGTAACCCTTGAAACGGAGAACAAGAAGCTGGCCGCACAGCCGGTTTTGAATCAGCCCGGGCCGCCTGCGGCCAACCCGGAGACAGGTTCCAACCCCAAGAGAGTGTTCAAGGAAGTTACAAAAGAGTCAAAAAGCGTCCTTGGGATGTTCGGAAACCGCAGCCTGGATCAAAAAGTAAAGAAATACTCTGAAAAGCTAAACCTCACGGAATCACAGGCAATGGATTTGAAACGGGTTCTATCCGAGCACAAAAAGAGACTGCGAGATAACATAGGGAAAATGCTCAACCCGGAGGAAGGGAAAAGCCCGGGCGATATTTTCGGCAAGCTGATGACCGAGCGGGATGAAACACTCAAGGAAGTGCTCACGCCGGAGCAGTACGACAAGTTTAAAGAACTCGAGGAAAAAGACAGCTCCTTTGGAATACCGGGAATGGTGATTGAGCGCTTCAATTCAGGCGGGCAGCCCGAACAAGAGAAATAAAAGGAGGTATCGCAATGAGAGTTGGCATACTGTGGTTGTTGGCCTGTTGCCTGCTTGTTGCTTTTACAGTTACGGCTTTTGGCGGCGGCAACGGGAAATGGGCCCGGCTGAAGACAGGCACCAATAATAATTTGAAGGCGGTGCATTTTATCAATGAGAAGCGTGGCTGGGCAGTCGGCGAGAAAGGCACCATGCTTGTGACCTCGGATGGCGGAAAGAAGTGGAAGACTCTGAATGCGGCGCCTTCCGTTGACCTGCGCGGCGTTCACTTCGTGAGCAAGGGCACGGGCTGGATTGTCGGCGGCGGAATGAAAATGGTTAAAGGCGATTCGATGACTAAAGAGTCTGAGCGTACGGTCTGCGCCCGCACGACCGACGGCGGCAAAACATGGCAGGAACAGAAAACCGAAAACCAAAACTTCACATTCTGGGGCGTGGATATGACGGATGCCAATACCGGCTGGCTTATCTGCGGTATCGGGAAAGGCCATCCGGACGGGCACTGGATGCAGACCACAAGCGGCGGCGCAAAGTGGAGAATGCCTCCGACCGGCAGCGAATACGGCCGCCCGTGCCGCGCCCTCTACGACATTGATTTTACGGACAAAAAGAATGGCTGGTGCGTGGGCTCTCCTGTAGTTGTGAAGATTTCCTATGGCCAGGGCGGACAGAAAGCAGAAAATACAAGCAAGCTCTACACCAACAAGGACGGCTGCGTGCTTCACACCAGCGACGGCGGGAATACATGGGAAGTGCAACATGCTGGCAATTCTAAGAAGGAGTACCTGTTCGGGGTCAGCTTCGTCAATGCAAGAACCGGCTGGGTCGTAGGCGAGAGAGGCATCATATATCGCACGACTGACGGCGGCAAAACATGGAAGCAACAGACGTCCGGTACAAATAAATCACTCAGGGATGTCGTATTCGTAGACAAGAAGACAGGCTGCGCAGTCGGGGCTGGCGGAACCATTCTCATAACCACCAATGGCGGCAAGAAATGGAAGAAATGTGCCGGTGTTACCAAAGAAGACCTTCGCGGCATTTCGTTCCCGAACAAAAAAGCATGTTACGTGGTGGGGGATAAAGGCACTATACTCCGGTGCAAGTTCAAATAGAAACATAAAAAGCCGCCGAAGAAGGCGTTGGCGGAACAATCACAAGCCACATGTGTGCAGGCATAGCCCGGCCGGAAATGTTTGTCATGTCTGATAATCTTTGGCTCCGGGGAAACGCGTTATGCCTTCTGCAAAGCAGCCGGGTTCTTCATATGTGACCGGGCCTCTTCGAATGTTATGAGCCCTTTCAGATAAAGCTCCTTCAAAGCCTTATCCATTGTCTTCATTCCCATCTTGGCCTGGGTTTCCATAACAGTGTAAAGCTGGTGGGTTTTCTCTTCTCTTATAAGATTGCCGACTGCATCAGTTCTCACCAAAATCTCGCAAGCACAAATCCTGCCCCTGCCATCCGCCCTTGGCAGAAGCCTTTGAGAAATAACTGCAAGAAGAGTATTAGCAAGCTGCATCCTGATTTGGCCCTGCTGACGTGATGGAAACACATCGACAATTCTGTCAACAGACTGGACGCTGTCATTTGTGTGAAGTGTCGTAATCACCAGGTGCCCTGTCTCTGCGGCGGTCAGGGCGGATTCAATACTTTCCAAATCCCTCATCTCACCAATAAGTATCACGTCAGGGTCCTGGCGCAAAACGTACTTCAAAGCATCCTTGAAAGCAAGCGTATCATCACCAACCTCTCTCTGGTCAATGATGCTGCTCCTGCTCTTGTGAATATATTCAATCGGGTCTTCAATAGTAACAATATGGCACCTGAGTTCAGAATTGATAATATCAATCATGGCGGCCTGGGTTGTAGATTTGCCGTGACCGGTAGGCCCCGCCACTATTATGAAGCCCTGTTGCTTCAGGGCGAAATCTCTTACTATTGGAGGTAAATTCAGTTCCTCCAGCGTGGGGATAGTGTTCGGTACCAGCCTTAGCGCTGCGCCTACCGCTCCCCGCTGAAGATACACGTTTACCCGCACCCTTTGAATATCTTTCACCGCCAATGAAAAATCCAGCTCTTTGGTGCTCTCAAACCTCGCTATCTGCTCATCCGAGAGCATCCCGTAGACAATCTCTTTGGTATGAGCGCCCGAGAGCACGCCGGAGGTCGTAAGTATAAGCTGGCCATCAATTCTAAAAGCGACAGGAACACCCGCGGTTATGATAATATCCGAAGCCTTCTTTTGAAGAGCAAGCTTTATGATGCTGGTTATATCTACGTCCATTCCAGGTCCCTCTTGAACACACCTTACTTGCCAAAGCAAAATTGCCCGTCAAGCATACGGCATTATACCGGCTTGCTCGCCAAAGCTCAATTCATTTCACGCACAATCCGCCAGGCAGGCAATGCACATGGTTGTAAGAACCTGACTCATCCCCGGTCCTGGCTGGACAGCAGGTCAACACGGACTTCCATTTCTGCATCCACCGCGGGTGACAGAATGCAAGCCGCGGGCTTGCGCCCGCGGGTATTTCCCAAACCTGCTCCATTCACCGGCGCAGATTACTGTGAAGACCTGCCGCAGCCGGGGCAGTACCGGGAAAGTGAAGTTATTTGTCAATGATGGTACTGCGCCTATCAGTGGAGTCAGTAGGTGCCTCTCATCCAGCCAATTATTTTGGCGGCTCGCTGGTCTGCTTCGAGAGATAGAGTAGCCATGGTTGTTGCATATATCCTGCCGCCTGCTGAACTCCAGCGATCACTGGGTTCCCAACTCCCTGAGTGAGGACCACTTTTAATTTGTCTTTCAACCAATGCTTTCTGGACATTCGGCATGTGCCTGTCGGGTTGTCCCTCCTCAACAGCATGCAAGGCGTAAGTGAGAAAGTATAACTGATAGTAATCAATATCGCGCCCCTGTTTCGAAGCTATGTCTTTTAGAGAGCGCTTAATTCTTGTGTTCTTCTCCACTGAGTTTTTCCCTTCATAACCGCTTGCGAACAAGCAGAAAGCCCCCATAGCGGTCAGGGTTTCTGAGCCGTAAGGGAAATCTCCGGGGCCAGAATAGCCGACGCGTCCTTCTCTGTTAATCATGGTTTTAAGCCAGGCGAGCCCTTTTTCGATATTCTTCTTCGTGCTTTCCCAGCCGACTCTGTTCGCCAGAATAAGAGCGTGTAGTTGCCAGATGGAAATGGAAGTGTTCGCCGAATCTATGAAACCGCCGAAATATCCCCACCCTCCGTCAGCAGTCTGGGTAGTGCGAATATATTTCACGGCACGGTCCAAGGGTATTTTCAACTTTGTGTCCTTCGTCAGCCGGTATACCTCCAGCAGGGCTACTGTTGCAATTCCATGGTTGTACATCGCGCCGCTGTGCGGCGGGCCAAAGTAGCCCTCAGTGTTCTGTTGCTGAAGAAGGCAGTTCACCGCCCGGTCTATTGTATCGCTGTAAGGACCATGCGCAGGGACTTGTTCGCTGCCCAGAAATGACAGCAAAGCCAACGCGGTCAGCCCAACCGTGTAATTCCTCTGCCCGCCCCATTTCTCGCCATCCCAGGCCCCGGTAGGCTCTTGCACTTTTGCCAGCCAGTCAAGAGCCTGGGCGACCACTTGGGATTCGCGGGAAACAGTTTCCTTCTTATGCGCTTGCCGTTCTGTATCGGGCAGCAAAGAGCGTTCATGTCTGCCCGAGAAGTAGAAGATAAGCCATGCGCTGGCGAGAGCTAAAAGGAGACAGGCAGCGGCCTTGGTGAAATGGAACAAACGCGGTCTTCTCGGAAGCACAGGCGAGGTGTCTTGTGTCCACGCATCTTGTGGGATTCTCTCCAGAATCCCGGGCACCAAATCCCTGGTTAATGGCCCTGGGAGTGTCTTTTGGAACTGCCGGATGAGATGCCGGACTTCAGCAACATACACTTGGCAAGCAGAGCATCCACCGAGGTGGTCTTCAAACTGCACGAGTTCCTTTTCCGAAAGTTCCCCTTGGATGTACGAGGGAACCATCGCTTGCCACAGACAGTTATAGCCGTCTTCTATATTATCCGGCTGTTTCCTTGACATTCAGTATTTCCCTCAATTGTTCGAGAGCAAGATACATGCGCGACTTCACAGTTCCCAGGGGTATTCCAAGAACTTCGGCAATCTCCCGGTATCTGAAACCCTGATAGATACTCAACACTACCACCATGCGCAGTTTCTCGGACAGCCGGTCCAGTGCTGATTGCATGTCAATTTGCGTGTCAGCCTGCAAAACGTGCTCATGGTCCGTGACCGCACTATCACTCGATATTTCTGCGCCAGCTTCGGGCCATCTTCTTGAAATTCTCATCATGTCCGCCCGGGCATGGCGGGCCAGTGTATAGAGAAACGTTGTAAACTTTGCCGACGGCCTGTACCGCGAACGATAGTTGAAGAGTCGCAGAAATACCTCCTGTGCTAAATCCTCTGCCTCATCCGTATAAGCGCCCATTCGCCGGAAAAAGTTCAGTAAAGATTGCTGATGCCGGTGGACGAGAGCTACGAAAGCTTCCTGCCGGCCAGCCTTTACCAGCCTCATCAGCTCGGAATCACTATGGTTACACAAACTCATTCCGCTGCCCCGTGTGAGTGCCGCCTAAACCGTATTTTACGCCAGCACCGGGCAAAATCAATCCAGAAATCATAGCGAATATCCCCCGGCCTGCTGAACCTTTCCCGCGGTCGTTGCGCTTATACAATTGTTGGAGCAGGTTTCCTGCTGAGAAAAGCCGGACAGGACAAGCGGCGATATGCCGGGAAGGGGAAAAAGCATGAGAGAGGACACTGTCTCCATGCGCCTTTAGGAGATGTTCTATGAAGTGGTTGTTCTCTATTCTTTATGGATTGTTGGTTATCTGGACTGGCCTGCAACGCGGAATCGAAGCCAAAGCTTTCAAGCCAAACGCACTGTTTTTCTGCTTGGTGATGGGCGTAGCTGCCATCGCAGCAGGCTTCTTGTTTCGCTTTGAGAAACGTCTTGCCGCCTGGATTACTGCGCTGGTCGCGACCTTAATTGTCTTGGGGTTCTATTTCACCTGCTTTGTTAGCCAACCGGAGAAAGATGCCACTTACCGAGTGGGTATAATCATACTGGCCTCGATAGGGCATTTGGTTGGGTTGTTTCTGCCAGCTACTCGTGATCGAGAGCGAACAGAAGGCTGTACGGCCGAAGGAGGAGAAGAGTGAGGAGATTGCTATTCGCTGTCGTATTGTGTTTAGTACTGGTCTGTCTGTTTGACAGTGCACTTGCCGATGGTAGGGAAAACGATGACAAGGAGAAGAAAGAAAGTACTGGCAATAGCGCTGAGGAGAAGCCTTCACGAGTCATCAAGCTGGAAGACATCGTGGTAACTCCAACGCGGAGCGAGAAGGACATTTTTGAAACCCCGTTTTCAGTAGGCTCGCTTTCCCTCCGGGAACTCCAGAACGAGAAATTGTCAAGAACCCTGCCTGAGGCCCTCCTGGAAGAGCCCGGCGTCTCGGTGCAAAAAACAGCTCATGGCCACGGTTCGCCTTTTATTCGCGGAATGACAGGCTACAGGACTTTGCTCCTCGTTGATGGCATCAGGATGAACAATTCCGTCTTTCGCTCCGGCCCGAATCAGTACTGGGCCACTGTTGATACTTATTCAATAGACAGGCTTGAGATAGTAAAAGGGCCAAGCTCGGTCCTTTACGGCTCTGACGCACTTGGCGGCACGGTCAATTGCCTGACGCGCTCGGGAATCAATTCCGGCGGCTACAACCTGCGAGCCGTTTCACGCTATGCGAGTGCCGAACAGTCTGTGGCCAGCCGGCTCGAATTGGCAACATCTTCAGACAGCCTGCAAATACTCGCGGGCGGCACGCACAGGCACTTCGGCGACCTTACCTGCGGCAAAATAATCGGCGTCCAGCCGGGGTCAGGCTACAATGAAGGCTTCGGGGACTTTAAGATAGCCTACTCCACCGCGCCCAACCAGAAATTGATACTCGCATACTATAAAGGGCTCCAGTTTGACGTCCCAAGAACCCACAAAACTTACAAAATGAAGTCGTGGAGATACTGCACGACAGGCACGCGCCTCCAACTGAACCGGGACCAGGACAAAGACCTTGCCTATGCACAGTATCACATCACGAAAGCAGACAGCTTCTTTCAGGAGGCGAAATTCAGCCTGTCATTCTACGAGCAGACGGAAGTATTACGCGAGCAGAAAAGCGGAAGCACGGCAATAAGCCATAATGGCTTCACCTGCGGCACGGCTGGATTCTGGTTTGAGATGAAGAGCAAATGTTCCGCAGGGAAACTTGTATACGGCGGCGAGTACTACCGCGATGTTGTGAACAGCTAC
>CAYWBA010000061.1:0-10836 GCA_964455955.1 uncultured Planctomycetota bacterium
CTCGCCTTCCAGCTTGCGCTCCTTTTTGTTGAGGACCACCTGTGGGCGAGGATGAAGTTAGCGGAGTTCATGGAGCGCAAGCGGGACAAGGAGGCTGCCTTAAGGGAGTGGCAGCGGTTTGTGAAGGATGCGGAGAAGGCGGCCCCGGAGGAGAGAAGCCTTTACCGTATAAGCGATGGTGAGATAAAGGCTGCGAGGCGGCGTATTGAAAAGCTCACACTTGGGGGCGCCGGCCAGGACACGGAAGGTTTGGAGAAGAAGTAGTCTGCTGCGCGGGAGGTGATTCGAGTGTCAAACAGGAGATTTGACCCGGAGATTCTTTTCGGACGAATTGCACTTATGCTGGACTACATCTCCGCGGCGCAGCTCACGGAATGCGTGATGGCGCAGGAGCAGACATCCCCGCGCAAGAAGCTTGGGGAGATAATGCTTGAGACCGGCTATCTTACCGGGGAACAGGTGGAAGAGGTTTTGAGGGTCCAGGAAGTAAACCTTCAGAGCCCGACAGGGCACCCGGAGCGAAGGCTCGAAGACACGATTATGGGGAGGCTGATTGTCAAGAACAACTTCGCCACTGGGGAGCAGGTCAACGAGGCGCTTCGGACCCAGGCGCTGCGCGAGCAGGAAGGCGGCTTCTACCGCCTTGGCGAGATTATGGTTGAAAAAGGCTACATGAATGTCAGGCAGGTGCTCGAGGTCCTCAAGGTTCAGGGAAGGCAGATAATGATATGCCCGGGGTGCGGGGCTCGCTTCAACGTGGACAGGTTCCAGACCGGGCGCAAGTACAGGTGCAAGAAATGCAAGTCCCTCCTTAGCGTGCCTGCATCACTTGAGTCAGTCGGGGTTGACACGACGATCTTTGTGCCAAAGCCGGTGGGTTCTGACTCAGATACGATTTATCCCGAGCAGGTCCAGGACAGTAAACACCCCGGTGAGGAGCAGGGTCAGGAGTAGGGCTGGGGGCAGGGCGAGGATGATTGTAAAGAGAGATTTGCTTTTCGGTGCGCTGGCTGTGGTCCAGAAGGCTGTCACGGAGGAGCAGCTCCAGGAGTGTCTGAAGCTCCAGCGCGAGCAAAACTTCTATAAGAGCATAGGCACCATACTGCTCGAGAAGGGTTATACCGACAGGGAAGAGATAAGGCGCCTGCTTAGATTCCAGGAAGAGGGTCTCAAAGAAGCGGCTGGCTTTGACTCGGTCGCCTCCGGCGAGACCCTGTTCGGCACAATCGCCGTCATGAAAAGGCTCACCACCCTGGAGCGCGTGGAAGAATGCCTGAACGAGCAGCGGCGGCTGAGAAGGCTGGGAATCTACTTGCGGCTCGGCGAGATATTTGTTTCAAAAAAACATCTTACTCTTGAGCAGGTGAAGATGGTGCTTAAGCGCCAGAATACTCGCGTCCTGTGGTGCAGCCGCTGCAGCAAGAGGTTCAATGTGACCGCGTTTTCGAGCCGCAGACGCTTCTTCTGTAACGTCTGTGGTGCCGAGCTGGTTGAACCGGAAGTCCTTGAATCCATAAGCGTTGACGACAGAATAGAGGGCTGAGAGTTCTTTAAGACCAACCGGCGGCCTGGTGCCGGGGACAGGATATGGGCGGCGCAGACTACAACCAGTTTGTCACTGAGCTTGGGGTTCGGCTTGAGAAGCTCAGCGTGGAACTCGGCAACGCCATGTATAACCTCTGCATCGGCGAGGAAGCCGCCGACATAGACAAAATCCAGAAGAAGCGCTCGGAGATATACCTCGACCCGGGCATTTTTGAGAAGCTATCAGAGGCGGTTCACTCAGGGCTTGAACCCGGGACAAAGCTTGCGGCAAACTCCCTGCGCCGCAGCTTTACCATTAATCAGGTAAACCTGCACCCGGAGGTTTACAGGCTCCAGGATGAGCTGAGGCGGGAAATCCTTTCGTTCAGACCGCTTGTCGGCGGGTCCGAGGTCAGCAGGGCTGAGGCCCGCGAGATACTTGAGAAGGAAAAACTCGACCGCCTGCGCAGGGAAGCTTATTTCAGCGAGCTGCCTCTCGCGGCAAAGATTCGCACCCGCGTCCTGGAACTGGTCAAGCTGAGACGCGACCTTGCGCAAGAGTTAGGGGCTGAAAATTACCCCGACCTGGTGCTTGACCTTGCGGACAGCGGTCTTGAGGAAACAAGGGATATCTTTAAGACCATCCGGGAAAAGACCGACAGCCATTACAAAAACTACCTTCAGTACATTGCCGGAGGCGCCGGCCACACGGAAATACAGCCCTGGGACGTACAGTTCCTTTTCAGAAAGACGCGCCTGCCAGACCACCTGTTCCGCAGGGAAGACATCCTTCCGGCCGTAAGAGAAGTCTTCGGCGGGCTGGGCTTCGACATAGATGAGCTCGGCATTGACATTCTCTTCCGCGACATCCCTTTCGGCGGCCTGTGCTTCTCAATTAATGTGCCGCGCGATGTACGCATCCTTGCCAACCCGCAGAACGGCCACAGCTATTACGTGACGCTCTTCCACGAGTTCGGCCATGCAATCTACTCCAAGCTTGTTGAACAGGAACATTTCGCACTCAAGAGCGACAGCTCCCCGTGCTTCACCGAGGCTGTGGCAATCTTCATGTCCCGCTTTGCCGAGGAAAGGGAATGGCTCGTGCGGCGTGAATGGCTCACGGCAAAGCAAGTGGACGACTACCTCAGCCGGCTCGCCTACTCCCGCATGTACCGGCTCCGAAGCCTGATGAAGGGTGCAGTTCTGGAATATCATATCTCCAAAGACCCGGACCAGGAGATAGAAGGACTTGATGCGCAGCTCACACAAAAACTCCTCTGTGTCAGCGCCGAGCCGAGCACGCTGTGGGCGGCAAACCCGTTCTACGTCACCCATCCCGTTTACCTGCAGAACTACGTGCTTGCACAGATGATTGCCCAGCAGATTTACGATTACCTGACTCACCATTACGGGACTCTGCTGGGTAACCGGGTGGTCGGCAAGTTCTTGATAAAGGATTTCTTCGCGCCCGGAGGCTCGGTTCCGTGGCGGGACAAGATAAAGTTCGCCACCGACAAGCCGCTCGGGCCGGAGGCTCTGCTTGCCAGTCTTAGAGTGAGGTAGGCCCATTGTCCTCGCGAGAAGAAGAGCCAGTAGCCATGAGCCATGAGCCAATAGGGACCGGATTTTTTTGTTGGCTATTGCCTATTGGCTATTGGCTGTTTTTCTGCGCCGCGGCGCTGACGCTGGCCGGGTGTGCGCGCAAAGACGCCCTTGCTCCCGGCCCCGCGCCGGGAGAACAGGTATCAGGTCCACTTTCCAGAGTTGAGATTGAACATCTCATCGGAACGCTGCAAGATGCGGATTCATTTCTTGAAAGTGACTTTGAACGCCGCGCCGGGCGCATCGCGGCGAAACTGGCCCGGGCCGGCCAGCCGGCGTGGGACGCGGTCGCAGCCGCCATTGGGGCCCAGGAGGACGAAGACCTGCGAGGCAGGCTCAATGCCGTGCTTGCCTGCATTCGGTGGAAGTTCAGCCCCTACTTTATCTTTGCCCTTGATACACGCTACCTCGAGGCGCTTTACACACGCCAGGCGCCTCCGAGGGGCGAATGGTTTGATTCGATTGAAAGCTTTCGCAAGGCCGGGGACGCATCCCGCCTCATCTACTCTTTCGGGCTCAATGACCCGGCCGCCTCCTATTACATATTCGAAGCGCTCCACGAGCTGGGCCCGCAGGCCATTGAGCCACTGCTTGAAGCGGTTTCCGACGAGCGGCCTTACTTCCACTTCTGCGTAACTGTAGCCCTGATGCGCGTTGCGCCCCGGTCGCTTGACAGGCTTATTGAGCTTGCAAGGGACAAAAACCCTGATATCCGCGCAAGAGCGGTCTGGGCGCTGGGCCTCTCAGGCGCCAGAGAGTCTGTTCCCCCGCTCCTGGCCGCGCTTGCTGACAAGGCAGCTTCAATCCGTTCCAGTGCAGCATATATGTTTGGCGTGGTGCTGGATTCCCGGTCGGTTGCCCCGCTTATGAAGGCGCTCAAGGATTCAAGTGCGGAGGTGGCGGCGTTTGCCGCGGATTCACTTGGCATAATAGGCGACCCTCTTGCCATCGGGGCGCTGAGGCAGTATGTCAGGTCCGGCCGCGAGGACGCCCTCAGGCGCGGCACCAGTGCACTTGCAGGTATTGGCGGGAAGGGCGCAGACAGCTTGTTGTCCCTGCTGAAAGACCCTGATGAAGAAATCCGCACAGCCGCGGCCATTGCACTTGGCGAGCTTCGAAGCCCTGCTACAGTTGCCCCGCTGACAGGGGCGCTTGCCGACAAGAGCGCTGAGGTGCGAACCGCCGCGGCTGACTCCCTGAGCTACTTCGGCGGCCGGAAGGCTGTCCCGGCGCTCAGAAAACTCCTTGCCGACAAAGACCCGGAAGTCCGTGCAGTTGCCCTGCATGCGCTTGGCAGGCTTGGGGGCGCCTCTGCCTTAAAGGCGCTTTCGTCCATGCTTGAAGACGAGAGCGGGCGTGTGCGCCTCGGGGCTGTGGTGGCTATAGGAAAGCTGGATTCAAAGGAAGCGCTGAGGGTTCTGGTCGGGTTGCTTTGCGACCCTGAGTTGGCGCCCCTTGCAGCCGATGGGATAGAGAAGTACGGCTCCGCCGCCGCGGGTGTGCTTGTGAAAACCTTTGGTAAAAGCACGGCCGAAGGGAAGTGTGCAATTGCACGCCTTCTTGCCGAGGCCGGGGCTAAGGAGGCGGTGCCGACTCTCATAGGGGCTTTAAGCGACCCCGATATCAATGTCCGCTTCTGCGCGGACAAGGCGCTTAAAATAATTACCGGCCATGAAACTTCCTACAAATGCGATGCGCCCGGCACTGAGCGCACAAAAGGCATGGAGGAATGGCGCAGGTGGTGGAAAGAATACGGCGAGGCAGGGCAGGGCCGTTAGTAGTACTCCTGCTGATTTTGGGTTGCTTTCTCGGCTGCGGCTGCACCTCGGTCTACTTCTGTACCATGGGCGGCAAGTTTGTCCGCCAGGCACCCGAGGATGGCAGGCCCTTCGAGATAATCGGCCCTGTCCACGTGCTTACCTGGCAGTGGGTGTTCTTCTACTACGTGCCTGCCGGGCCCACATACCACGAAACGGAAATTCTGCTCAAGCAGGAAGCCGGGAGGATGGGTGCTGATGCCGTGATAGACATTACTTTCCACACAGAGAACGATACTGACGAAACATCCCTCTCCCACATGGGCGTAACAGGTATCCTTCCGTTTATCATAAACACCCGCGCGTACCATATGAGTGGGCTTGCGATAAAGTACACCGACGGGGAGGAAAAGTGAAAAAGTTTACGCTTCTTCTAACCATGCTTGCGCTCGCAGGCGCGGGATGCACGCTGACGCACTACACGCCGCTGCGGAAGGATTTTTATATAACTCCCGGCACGCCTGATTTGAACTACGAGAAGGTGGGCGTGGTGCACGCTGAAGCATGGACTCCCGGGCTGTTCTATGTTATTTCGTTTTCACCCTCCACATGCCTTGACTCTGCGCAGGAGGCGCTCATAGACGAGGCGAGGAAGCGCGGGGCGAATGCGCTAATCGGCGTGCGCTGCTATGTCGAAACCCATATGCCGTATCTCTTTATCGCCGGGTGGATGGAGTACCACCTGAGCGGCGTCGCGGTGAGAATCAAGGACAAGAGATGGAAAGGGTATTGAAGACACTGCTGGTGCTTGCGCTTGTTGCCGGCTGCTACCTGCCCCACCAGGTGCGCCTTGGCGAAAGCATCATCACGCACCGCAGCCTCCTCGATGGCCCGTTCGAGGAGCTCGGCCTCGTGCATGCCGAGACGTGGGGCCCGGCAATATACTGGCGGTACTCCACCGCCAGCCTGCAAAAAGCCGTGCGGGAGGCGCTTGTGGCGGAGGCGAGGAGGCAGGGGGCCGATGCCGTTATCGATGTTGACGTGCGTGTGGAAAACCACTACAGTGGTATCATCCCCGTGCCTGTGCCGTTTATCTTCGGCTGGGAAGAATGCCACGCCACCGGCACGGCAATCAGGTTCACCAGGTAGTTATGGAGCCTGCCATGCAGAATTTCGAGAGGAGAATCCAAAGACTTACCCGGGCTGTCCAGCACAAGAAACTCGCAGCCCTGTTCCTTGAGCCCGGCGGCAACTTCTACTATCTTACCGGACTTTCGCTCGGGCGAAGCGAGCGCCTGATTGCCGCAGTCCTGACCACGGCAGGCGAACTCCACCTTGTCGGCCCGGCATTCGAGAAGGAGCGCCTGCAGGAATGCCAGCCACCCGCGGAAATACACACGTGGCAGGAAGACGAAGACCCGTTTGCCATTGTCCGCGAGGTCGTCTTGGCTGAGGGCCCCCACAAGCTGCTGGCAGTCGGGCCTTCCTCCCGCTTCTTTATCGTTGAGAAGCTCCGCCTAACGCTTGAGGAAGACAGCATTGTTGATGCAGGGCCGTTTCTTGAAGACTTGCGCATGCATAAAGATAAACACGAGCTTTCCGCAATCAGGAGCGCTTGCAGGAAGACTCTCGCCACAATGGACTCGGTCCTTGGGCTTGCCCGCGATGGCATGACCGAGCGGGAACTTGCCGGGGCGATAGGCGGCGGAATTGTCCAGTTCAGCGAAAACGCCGCAGTGCCCCACGGTGGGCCGGGTGAACGCAAGCTGAAACAGGGCGACGTTATCATCGTTGACACCGGCACTGCGGTGGACGGTTACACCTCCGACATTACCCGGACCTTCTTCTTCGGCGAAGCGACCGAAGAGTTCAAGAAAATCTACCAGATAGTGGCGGATGCGCAGGCTGCTGCAATAGATGCGATAAGGCCCGGCGCGGCCTGCGAATCCGTCGATGCCGCCGCGCGCTCCGTAATAGGGAAGGCAGGCTATGGCGAGTACTTTATACACCGCACAGGCCACGGCCTGGGGCTCCAGATGCACGAGCCGCCGTACCTTGTAAAGGGAAACGCCGCGCCCCTTGAGCCCGGCATGGTGGTGACTGTCGAGCCGGGAATCTACCTGCCTGGCAAATTCGGCGTGCGCATAGAAGACGATGTTGCAGTCACCGAAACCAGCCACGAAATCCTCAGCGCCAAGGGTTAATAAAGCGAAGCTCTCCGGGGAAAAGCTTACGGCAGTTCTCTCCATGACAACGTCTGGTAGCTCTCGGAAGCGCCGCTGCCCAGACTGCTGAGGGCCTCGTCATAGTGGAGGTCGCCGTTTCCGGTCATTGTGACCCGGGCGCCTGTAACAGAGCCGAAAAGGTCCGAATCGCCTATTAGTCCGACCGGCGCGTTAGGGGCGTAGATTGCGCCGTGCAGGTCGTTGTTCCCTGTGAACCTTACAGCGCTGGCAGTGGCGCTGTAGATAACAAAGTTTGCCGGTGTTCCGGAGTCGTTGACGACGCTGTTGCCGGCAAGGGTGATTCTGCCTGAACCGTGATGTATGACTACCTTCACACCGGGATGGACATAGAGCTTTGAACTGCCGGTTATCTCAAATTTGCCATCTACATAAAGAGTTACCTCATCTCCTTCGAAACTCCCAAGGGTTAGAATGGCATTAGCGCCGAGTTTGATGCAGGAGTACCGGCAGGTACCGGCTGCAATCGTCTGTGTATTCGCGCCCGCGAGTCTGAGTTCCCCGAGGTTCCCACCTTCGGGGTCGTATGTGTAGGGCTCTACTTCTTTTTCCGCCTCAGCGGGTGCTGTCGCGCCCAAAACATAGAAGTTGCCCATTATATAAACCGTCTCCTCGGGCCCCGGTATCGCATCTCCGTAGACTTTCATGTTTCCAGCGCCCCAGATATTGCCGTTTGACCTCACGTCGCCGTTTTCATTTGCGTAGTCGCCTGACTTCTGGCTTTCATACGAGCCGGCGTCAGAATCGTAGCTGTCGCAGAACGCGTCCCCTATCAGGACAACGCCTGTTATGCCAAACGCCGCTTCTGTGAAAAGGCTGCCCGGCACGCGCTTAATCACAATCTCAATATTTCTTGTTTCACTTTTGTAAGTGCCGGTGGAGGTCAGGACCCACACGTCACTTCCGCTATCAACGACAGTAACTGAGTAACTTCCACCCGCAAAGCTTCCTGAAGCTACGCCAAGCCCGTCGTTGTCGTAGTCGTGTTTTGCTTTCATTTCCGCAACGCTGGCGCTGAGGCCGGTCTCGGCGATATAGAGCGCTAACAATTTTTCGTGGCTTGCTGTTGCTTCCCTGTTGCGGTGCAGGGTAATAGACAGGAATGCGGCGCTTGCGCTGGCGAGAACCATCACGGCAATCAGTGAGACAAGAAGAACAGACCCTTTTTCTCCTTGCCTGAATTTACTCATAGTCCAACTCTCCGTTCACTAACGAGCTGAACCCACTGCGGTATTCGTGCCATTTCGAGTTTGCCTGTTTATCTCTCTTAGACTGGCTGAGAAAGTCAGTCTATGTTGTACGGTGTAATAACCACTGTTCGGGTAATAGAGGCATCCTCGTTACGGTCTGCCCGGCCCTTGGAGTTGGTCAGCGTGATGGTCACGGTTTTCGCGTTGGCGTCTATTACGGGCGTAAACGTCGTCACATACAGGCCTATGACCTCCGCCGGGGGGTCGGTGAGGAGCGTGCCGGAGAGGTCGCGGTAACGGCGCCAGAGAATATTGTTGGTGGTATCGAGATAGTAGCAGGTGTATTGGTTCTCGTAGGTGGCGTGACCTGCGCTGAAACCGTTTATCTTTCGGAACCGAAGCTCAGAGATACCTGGCTGCCAAGGGTCGGGGTCCAAGAAGGGCCCGTAGTTTCCGGAGGGAGGAAAATTGCGGGACGTCTGCAGCAGGTCCTCGCGGATGATACCGAGGGCTCGCGACTCCTGCGTGGTTACAAGCATGGCGTTGTCGGCCATTGTTGTAGCCATGTAGGTGTTTGAGATTGAGCCCAGGACAAAGGCGGTGAGCAGCACTAATACTGTCATTGAAATCATGGCTTCTATGATCGTAAATCCGCCGCACTCGCTTTTCATTTTGTTATCTCCAGGCCGGCGTAGAGGGGCGTCTCCACCTCCAGGAAGTGGGGAGGCACAAAGCTCCTGACGTTGTCATCGTAGTAGAAGACGGAGTTATTGTATCCGCCGTGGCCGCCTCCCCCGAGGGAATATCCTTTGAAGTGTGCCCAGCCGTTGGAGGCGCCGTCGGCAATCATGCCACCCAGCAGACGGAGGTCGCGCTGCGCGTCGTCCCACGACACCCCTTCTCTGCTGTTGTTTTGGATAATCCAGCGTATGCCGCCGTCGTTTGCGGAGCCGCCTATGCCGGAGGCAAGCACAGCGCTTATGCAGAGGTCGTGGTCATTTGTCTGGTCGCCATCCTGGTTGACGAAAACTATGTCTTTCTTTGCCATGATAGCCATAACCCGCGGCTCGCCCGTCTCATCTTTCATGTAGTCAGGGTTGAGCGTGAAGTTGTCCTCGGACTCGGGATTATTCTTGTCGTAGAGGTAGACAGGGCGGCCCTGGTCATCCACGTAGCGGATATCGTCAGAGATGTTGACGAAGCCGGTTTCGCTTACAACAGTGGTGCGAGAATTGACATCGCCTTTTATGCCGTCTATGTTGCCTTCAATGTGCACTAATCCTTCCCAGGGCAGGGTGAAGCTCTTGTTGAAAATAGTCTGGGCCCCGTACTTGCGGATAACCTGGACAACCCTGTGCTCTGTGGCGGTATCTTTGAACTCCAGGTACGTCTTTACATCGTCACCGTACGTTCCCAGTTGTATGGATATGCCGTTTGGTCCTTCCCAGGCTTTGCCGTGCAGAGCTTCGTCGTAGGGGTTTCCGTGAGTGACTTGGGTTGAGCCGGTTCTTGCAGTCGTGCCCAGTTTGGAGAGCTCGGTTGCTTCCGGCAACTCCACCCAGCCGTAGGGATGGCCTCCAGAGGCCGGGCCTTCATCCTTCATGCTGAAGCGCTCACCGCCTATGAAGCCGCCGTTGTCCCTGGTCTCCTGGTAGCCGCCGCTTTCGGAATAGTTCACTGCCGCCTCGCAGCTTGAAACCAGGTCGTAAAACTTCGCGTATGTGCCACTGATGCGGTTGCGGAATCTCACTTCTTTGTTCACATGAATACTGCCGTGCCAGCGGTTGGTGTCGTCAACAACAATGTTTCCGTTTTCAGCGAAAAGGCTGTAACGGGAGAAGTAGTCTTTTTCCCTGACGCGCAGCTTAATTTCACGTGTCTCCTCGCGTATTGTGCCGGTGGAAATCAGTTCATACCATAGGTCGCCCAGATAGTTAACCTGCACCATATAGGTGCCGTTGTCAACAATGTTTGCCCCGGGCCCGTCTCCGGTGGTACTGTCTGCATCGTAGAGGACTGCGTTGCGGTCTGCGTCTGGCCCGGCGGTATATCCGGATGCGCCTACCTGGACCATCGCGATGTTAATCCCGCCGAGAGCAACATTCAGGGCCTTGATTCGGTCGTGCCTTGCGCGCTGGAACCTCGCCTCGGTGTGCACCCTCATCAGCAGGAAGCTTGTCAGGCCGGCAAAGGTCACTGAGAAGACCAGGACCATTATGAATGCGGACCCTTTTTCTCTTTTGCCATTCATCTTCCACCTCCGGAGTTGAAATTCTCTACTTGTAATACTGGTACTTGTCTATTCTCCAGCCTTTTCTTGTCCCCGAAGAGTTAGTCGTAAAACGCACCTTTATAGTGTCACCGTTGACCTCGGCGCTGGTAAATGCTCCCTTATTGCCGTAATAACTCGTCACGTAGGTGCCGGAACCGGTGTAGATGCGTACTTTATCGCTGCTGTTCCTGGTCCTGAAGTAAGAGAAGTGCACTTTCATCTTCGTCGCGCCAGGCTCTGTAATAGTC
>CAYWBA010000061.1:10846-11958 GCA_964455955.1 uncultured Planctomycetota bacterium
GGTTCTTCTCCTCCACCTTCGCCGCCTTCACCGCCACCTGATTCACCACCAGAGGCCATCATAGCCGCGTTGCCGAAGGACCGCTCGAGAACCGGGATACCGTTCCACAATAGCACTACGTTTGCAACATCACTTGAGCCGAGATAGGGATTTGTTACGCTGACAGTCCCGCTGCCCTCGACCCAGCTCACTGTGAAAGGTTCTCCATTCTGAACAGCGAGGTCTGAGATAGAATAGCTTGCAAACTGGCGCATGAGGTCTTCACAGCAGGCTATGATAGCTTCATCCCCTCTTATTCCCCTGCTTGTCTGCTGCCCGGTAACAAGAGCCTGCCCCACTCCAAGAGATATTATGGCTAAGAACGCAATAGCAATCACAATCTCAATGAGCGAGAAACCTTTTTCTCTTTTGTTGATGCGCATGGACAAAACCTCCTTGGAAACCTCCTTACCGCACAGCGCTGCCGTCCGGGGAATCGGGTTTGACAACTCTTCCCTCTTTTTCATAAGTCGAAAGTTGCTCTTCCGGCTTTTCTTTCTTTTTCGTTCTCTTTGGCTTCCAGTTCAATGTGCCGAACGGGATACTTTCACCTTGTTCAGCCTCTTTTCGTTTCTTCTCTATCCGTTGACGCTCTTCGAAAGGTATGCTGTGCCCGATATATACAGTTTCCTCATGGCCGGGAGATAGAGGGGCTTCCTCAACCTCAGTCTTAGGGCGCAATTCTTCCTCGATTCGCTTCTCATTAAGGATATGGAAAACAACCACGAATATAAGAATCATTCCCAGGAATCCAATAGCCAGCAGCTCAAGCTTTACCTTATCAACAGCCATACAAAAACCTTTCTTTCACAAAAAGCTGCCCCGGTCAAACTACACGGTGCCCTCCGAATTAGATGACGCTGCGCAACATGCAGAACCTAACAAGTATCATAAGAATATTGATGCCTTATTGTTGTAACCTTCCTTTCCCTAAGAACTTAGAACTTTGCAGAACAAGAGCCGGCACAAGTTCCGCCGCGCGCCATGTTGCCACAAAATATCTCTACACACCTCTCCAACCTAAGTTTACGATGAGATACCGCCTCGCGCACGCAAATTCCTCAAAAAATTAG
>CAYWBA010000062.1:0-11917 GCA_964455955.1 uncultured Planctomycetota bacterium
TGAACTCGCGAACATCCTCCTCAACCATCTCCACCAGCTCTGCCGAAACGAGGTCTATCTTGCTTATCACCGTCATGCCGCGGCTGATTCCGAGAAGCTGCATAATTTCGAGGTGTTCGCGGGTCTGAGGCATGACCGAGTCATCGGATGCGACAACGAGTATGACGAAGTCTATCCCGCTTGCGCCCGCGACCATGTTTTTGATAAACCGCTCATGGCCCGGCACATCGATTATCCCGACCTCGCGCCCGTCAGGGAGCTTCAAACCCGCATACCCCAGGTCAATGGTCATGCCCCGCTCCTGCTCCTCCTTGAGCCTGTCGGGGTTGGTGCCTGTAACAGCCTCGACAAGCGCGCTCTTGCCGTGGTCAATATGCCCCGCTGTCCCAACAGTTATGTACACAATGTCATCTGTGTGCTGCATCCACTTTTACCTTGAAGGAAACCACGCTGTCTGATATTTTCGTAGGAGTATTTCACAACAGACTCCCTGCGTTTTCAAGAAAAAAGAAACGCGAACACTAAAGGATATGCTTCTGATGCGCACAAACAGCCCGGAGGAACCAGCCGCCAATCTCACCCCCTACGGGTGGCCTCCCCGCCCAGCGGCACGCCAGCCCAATATCAACGGACTCTACCTCCTGCTGCTTATACTCGCACTGAGCGGTTTTCTCGTTCTTATACTTCTTCAGCGACCCGGCGAGACCGAATCAGAAACCGATGTCGAAAAGTGGTTCCAGGAGCAGACCGCGGACTTTCCATGGCTATCAATCACAAGGTTGGCTTTACTTGGCGTAGGCACAACTCTACTCTTGATATACGGCGGTCTCAGGCTCGGCGGCCTGAGACCTGTCCGTCAGGAGCCACGCAGGCGCGTTCACCTGACCACTGGCGCGGCCATGAAGGGTTTGATTATCGCTTTCTTCGTTTCTATCGCCATTGTCTTCATTGCGCCATTCCTTTTTATAAATTCGCGGCTCCCGATGATTGACCATGTCATAATTGTTGACACGCTGGCCAAGCTTGTCATAGTTGCCTGGCTCCTGTTCATGTTACGCCGCGAGTATGCAGCTACGCCAGCCGAGGCCGGGCTCTCCGCGGGCAAACCGTTACGCAACCTGCTCTACGGTTTCCTTACGTATCTTGCCATAATGCCTCTCGTTTTCCTGACAGCCTTCCTGTGGCGGTGGCTCGGCGAATCGCTCGGCATGGAACCCCAGATTGCGCCACAGGTTGAGTGGCTCCTCAATTCGGACTCAACTATCTCAATTATCTGGGTATCTGTTTCGGCAGTTATTGTCGCACCTCTGGTGGAAGAGTTTTTCTTCCGTGGTTTCACATACTCAGCCCTGCGCACCCGGCTCGGCATTATGCCGGCAATGCTTGTCTCGTCAGCATACTTCGCACTTATCCACTTTGACTTTTTCACCTTCCTGCCCATCATGGTGCTTGGCATGGGCATGGCTTTCCTGTATGAACGGCGGCAGAATATCATCGCCCCTGCGGCGCTGCATTTTTTCCATAACGCCTACACGATAGGAACTATTCTGTACCTTAGATTCTGGGCCTCATGAACATAAGGCTCAACCGCAGAGACGCAGAGGACACAGAGCAAGACAAAGAAGAGAAGATATAATTATAGGTTTAAGAAAAGAAAGAAAAGATATGATTAAGAGAAGAAAGGAAAAAAGAAAGGGGTTGTTCTCTGCGAATCTCCGCGACTCTGCGGTTAAATACAAGCACTGACTCTTCTGGAGGATTTGCAATGGTTAGGGAAGGCTTTGGAAAACTAATTTCTCTCTCAACCGCAAAGGAGCTGGCCGTTTCAGGAGCCCCGCAGCTCGGCACCGAGCGCGTGGGACTCGACGACGCCCTCGGCCGGGTCCTCGCAGGCCCGATTGCAGCTCCGATAGATGTCCCGCACTTCGCAAAGGCGGCGATGGATGGCTTCGCCGTTCACGCGCAGGACACCTTCGGGGCAAGCAACGAATCACCCGTGACTCTTAACCTTATCGGCCACGTAACTCCCGGACGGATATTTGAAAAAGAGCTTCAAGCGGGCCAGTGCATCGAGATAGCCACGGGCGCCCCGCAGCCGGCAGGGACCGACGCCACGGTAATGGTGGAGAACACGGAAACAGAAGGCGAGAAAGTGCTCATATACAAACCTCTTGCGCCGGGAGATAATGTAATCAAGATTGCCTCGGACCTCGCGGCGGGGAGCCGCATTTTCCCAAAAGGCCGCCAGCTTGCCCCCAGGCATCTCGGAGTCCTTGCCGCGGCGGGAATACGGGAAGTGGAAGTGATTCGCAAGGCGCGCATCGCTCTAATCTCAACAGGAGAAGAGCTACTTGAGCCCGGCGCCCCGCTTGCGCCTAACAAAATCTACAACATAAACTCCACGACGCTAAGACACTCGCTACGTGCATTCGGCTGCGCTGTAAAAGATTTCGGAGTGGTAAAAGACGAAGGCGAAGATGTGAAACACGCTGTCTCAAAAGCGCTCCAGGATTCTGACATGGTGATTCTCTCTGGCGGGTCCTCTCTTGGCCGGGGCGATTTTGTCCCGGAGATAATCAGCGAGTTCGGCACCCTGCTCTTCCACGGAATCGCCGTCAAGCCGGGAAAGCCAACCGCGCTGGGAACCGCCGGCGGCAAGCTGATTTTCGGCCTGCCCGGCTACCCCACAAGCGCGCTTTCGAACTACTATATCCTCATCGAGCCTGTGCTGGAGAAGATGACAGGATGCAAGGCCGTTAGAAACTGCGTTACGGCAAGCATGGGCCGAAAGGTTGCATCCACCGTCGGGCGCTACGAGTTCCTGGCGGTGAAACTCGACGGAGGCCCGCCGTGGCGGGCAACGCCGGTGATGCGCGGCTCCAGCGCGATAACGACCCTCGCAAACGCAGACGGGTTTGTTGAGATAGAGGAGAATATCGAGGTGGTCGAAAAGGGCGCGGTAGTCACAGTGCGCCTGTTCTGACCACCCGGCGGGCAACTGGCGGGCTCACACTATCGAGCTCGCAACATATCCCGCCTTTATGATGCTAACCGATGTTTGCAATAAGCTCGATTTCAACCAGGGCATCTTTAGGCAGGCGGGCAACCTCGACACAGGCGCGGGCAGGCGGTGGTGCACCACTCTCGGCACCGGGGAAGAACTGCGCGTAAATCTCGTTCATGGCGCCGAAGTCGTTCATGTCTTTCAAAAACACAGTCAGTTTGACAGCGTCGGAGAGCTTCCCGCCAGCGGCTTCAACCACGGCTGAAAGGTTCTTCAGGCAACGCTCTGTCTGGGCCGAGATGCCCTCTTCAATTGTGCCAGTGCCGGGATTTACCGGAATCTGCCCGGAGCAGAAAAGGAAATCGCCCGCCTTGACCGCCTGCGAGTAAGGCCCAATCGCCTCAGGCGCTAGCCCACTTTTCACTATTTCCTTTGCCATGTCATTTCCTTTCTTCATACCACGCTTACTTTCCGCCTTAACAGTTTACACCTTGGCCCTGCCCAAGTGCAACGAAAACCCCAATCTCTCTCTGGCCGGTGAAGAATGGAATTGTGCCTGCTTCTTGATTTGACTTGGCAGCTTTACCCTGTTAGCATTTGCCCGCAAGCGACAGGTTCCTTCCCGGGAGCAAGAGTGGAGGTTCATTTTGATAGACTTGCATACTCATGTCCTGCCTTGCGTGGATGACGGGCCGGAAAACATAGAGGAGGCGCTTAAGACAGTCTCGGAGCTCGCGGCCGGCGGCACCAGGGTTATCGTGGCCACACCCCACTCCATGCCGCCGATATTCGATGCATCTGTCGAGGAAGTGAAGCGCGCCAGGAACCTGCTTTCGCGCGCCCTCATCACCGCCGGGGTCCAGGTCGAAGTAGTTCTCGGGCAGGAAATAACCTTCCGGCCCGGTATTCTCGAAATGCTCGAGCAAGGCGAGCTTCTCACCATAGGTGGCACGAAGAATTTCCTTATGGAATTTCCGCCCCGGTTTGTGCCGCCCGGCGTTCGCGATTTTATCTTCGACGCGCGCATGCGGGGCTTTACGCCCGTGCTGGCCCATCCTGAGCGAAACGAATTCCTTCAACTCAGGCTGGAGATTGTGGGCAAATTTGTCGAGGCGGGCATGCTTATGCAACTGACCGCCGCCAGCTTCTTGGGCCGCTTCGGAACACAGGCGCAGAAAGCATCTTTCGACATGCTTCGCGAAGGGCTTGTCCACGTAATCGCCACAGACTCCCACTCGTTCCGCATCGGTTGCACCGACCTCAAAGTTGCCCTGCCGGTAGCAGCGGACCTGGTAGGGGAGGCGGCAGCACTCGACCTCGTCACGAAAAACCCGCAGGCCATCATAGAGGGAAAGAGCCACCTGCTGCGTTAAGACTGCCCCTGCCCCAGATTTCCCATACGGCTGGACGCTGACCACGCTCCAGGACAAGCCGGTCAACAGGGATGCCATCTCCACTTTTTGGTCTCAGGGATTGTGAAACGGTGCAAGGATGGACAAAAGAGTACTTTGCAGGGAGAATTCTGCTTGCTGAAGTGCCATTATTGTGGTAAAGTCTTGTCAGAGGGGTCTGTGATGGTCACGGACAGGTTTCATCTGGGAAATCCTGGATAATATGACTGGCATGAGAAAAGCATTCTGCATACTGGCAATCTTTCTGTTCTTGCCCGCCTGCGCGAAAAAGGACGAGTCGATTACTTCTCCCGCCGATGATGCGCAAGCCGTTAAGGCAGAAGAATTGGCCGAGTCCCTTATGAAAGCCTTGAACAACTGCGACCGAGATGCGGTAAAGGAGCTTATCGCCAGAGGAGCTGACGTCAACGCAAGGAATGAGAAGGGGGAAACCCCTCTGCACTGGGCAGCCGGAGCTGATATAACGGAGGTTGCATCCATATTGCTGCAGGAAGGCGCGGATATCAATGCGCGGGACGACGAGGGCAAGACGCCTCTGCACCATGCCATACGTGCACAGTTTGGCGAAACGAAAATGGTAAAGTTCCTTGTCGAGGCGGGAGCTGATGTCAATGTCAAAGACAACAATGGTTTCACTCCCCTCGACTGGGCATTTGTCTGGCAGCCGTGTGGCATTTTGCTCCAGCATGGCGCGAAATCGGGCGAGCCTTACCGGTATGAGCTTTTCACTGCAATCACAGGTGCTGATGTCGATAAGGTAAAAGAGCTGCTCGGCAAGGGAGCCGACCCCAATACGAAAGGTATTCACGGCCAAACACCATTATCTTTATCCGCCCGCCCGGTAAACCAGACATGGGTAGGGGGAGGCTTCAAGAAGGAAACGGGGGGACGCTTGGTAGCAATCGCCAAGATGCTTATCGAAAAAGGTGCTGATACGGGAAGAAAATCAGAGCTGCTCCATAGTGCAGCATCCTGCGGGAACAAGGCTGTGGCAGAGTTTCTTGTGAGCTTGGGCGCGGATATCGGTGTGCGAACTGAGGATGGCCGTACACCCCTCCACGCTGCTGCCAGCCATGGAAACAGGGAAACTGTTGAATATTTTCTGTCTCTCGGTGCCGATGTAATGGCGAGAAGCAAGTATGGCAGCACACCGCTGCACGCAGCAATCTCCTCGGGTATCAGCGAAACAGTTGAGCTTCTCATCACAAAAGGTGCTGATGTCAACGCGGTGGACAAGTACGGCATAACTCCTCTGCACTGCGCGGCGCGTGAATATTCGGGAAACAATGTTAAATTGCTGATAGAAAGTGGCGCCGAAGTCAACAAGAGAGATAATGATGGCAAAACTCCTTTGCATTGGGCTGTTGAAGAGGCTCATATAGTTTTTCTGGATGAAGGCAAAATTAAGGTACTGCTTGATAGGGGAGCGGATATAAATGCAGCAGACAACCTTGGAAACACTCCTCTTCACCGGGCGGTGGGCAACCGCAGTAAGGAGGCTGTCAAGCTTCTCATGTCCAGAGGAGCTGACGCAAGCATTGCCAACAAGGAGGGCAAGCTGCCAAAGGACCTCACAGACGACAGGGAGATGAAGGAACTGCTCGAGAAAAAACCCGAAAAGTCGAATGAGTAAATCCTGAATAGAAGGAGCCAAGTAGTTAGTCGCAAAAGCAATCATTGATGCTTTAGTAAAGCGTTCGAAGTGCGAAATCCAGTATGGATTTCAAGCGCCGGCGCGGGAGGTCTATGTAAATAAAGTCTTCACCCACCAGGCGGCCCCTTTTGCCAATCTTTTCTGAAAGCGGTTTCAGCTTAGTAATGTCCTCAAACTGCAGGGTAAGCCATTTTTCCCTTATGCCGATGTAGGCAATACCGAGTTCCTGCGCCTTTATGCGTAACAGGTGCTTGGTGAAGAAATTCTCAGCCTCGTCCGGCTGCGGCCCGCAGCGGTCGGTGAGTTCTTCTTTAAGCGCCTGAAGCTCTTCCGAAGTGCCTGCAGCACCTATCTTGCGGTAGAACCTGATTCTGTCCCGCCCCGAGGGCATGTAAGACTCCGGAAGGTATGCCTGCCCCTCAAGGTCTATCTCAACCTCAGGAGGTTCCTCCTGCTCCTCGCGGCGCATTTTCCTGACTGTTTCAGACAACAGGCGGCAGTACATGTCGTAGCCGACGGCGGCAATGTGGCCTGACTGCTCCCGGCCGAGAAGATTGCCTGCCCCGCGGATTTCAAGGTCGCGCATGGCAAGCTTGAATCCCGCCCCAAGCTCGTCAAACTCACGTATCGCCGCCAGCCGCGCACGGGCCGTCTTCGAGATTCCGCGGTCGCGAGGGACAAAAAGGTACGCAAACGCCTGGTGCTTGTAGCGCCCGACGCGCCCGCGGAGCTGGTGCAGGTCCGCCAGCCCGAAGTTCTGCGCATCATTTATGAATATTGTGTTGACGTTGGGAATATCCAGCCCGCTTTCGATAATCGAGGTGCACACCAGCACGTCTGCATGCCGGCTGATAAAGGCGAGCATGGTTTCTTCAAGCCTGCCTTCTCCCATCTGGCCGTGCGCCACCAGGAAGCTGACTTCAGGCACAATCTCCTGGAGCCTCTCCTTGACAGAGTCTATGTTGTGGACCCGGTTGTGTACAAAGAAGACCTGCCCGCCGCGCGTGAGCTCGCGCTGTATTGCTTCACGGACAACGCGCTCATCGTAGGGTATTACATTTGTCACAATTGACTCCCTGCCCCGCGGCGGCGTCGCGAGGGTTGATATGTCCTTGACCCCGATTAATGCCATGTGAAGCGTCCGGGGTATGGGTGTGGCGGTAAGTGTCAGAACCTCGATAGTCCTTCTCAAGTGCTTGAAATGCTCCTTGTGAACCACGCCGAACCGCTGCTCCTCGTCCACTATGACAAGGCCCAGGTCTTTGAACTGCACATCGCCTGAAAGCAGGCGGTGTGTCCCGATAAGTATGTCTATTTCACCCGCAGCAGTTGCCTCGACAATCCGCCTCTGCTCCCCGGGACTTCTGAACCGGCTGAGCATCTCTATAAAGATGGGATACTCCGCCATACGCTCGCGGAAGGTGTTGTAGTGCTGCTGCGCAAGCACGGTGGTGGGGACAAGCACAGCCACCTGCTTGCCCGCTTCGGCAGCCTTGAAAGCCGCGCGCATGGCGATTTCGGTCTTGCCGTACCCCACATCACCCGCAAGAAGCCGGTCCATGGGCCGCACAGATTCCATGTCCTCCTTGACCGCGAGCGAGGTGCGCGCCTGGTCGCGGGTCTCGTAGAACGGAAACGAAGCCTCGAACTCGCGCTGCCACTGAGTCTCAGGCGGGAAGGCGAAACCCCTCTTGACCGAGCGCGCGGCCTGGATTGATATCAGCTCAGACGCAATGCCCTCAAGAACCCGGCGAACCCGGTCCTTTTTCCTGCTCCAGGCCGGGCTTCCAAGGCGCGAAAGGACGGGCCGCGTCCGTCTGCCCCCGATGTAGTGCTGCACCTGCTGGGCCTGCATTGCCGACGCGTAGAGCCTCGCGTTGTCGCGAAACTCAAGCTCAAGGAATTCCTGCGCCCTGCCCTTCCTGCGAAGTATCTTCATTCCCCGGAACCGGCATATCCCATGCTCGGCGTGGACGCAGTAATCGCCCGGCTCAAGGTCGAAAAACGGGTCCGCAGGCGCGGACTCGGGAATGTCCAGCTCGCGGTGCTGGCTGTAGCGGTCGAAAAGCTCGTTTTCAGATACAAGCGCGGTGCGCAGAGAAGTTATGAAAAATCCCTGCTCGATACGGCCTGCAAGCAGCCGCAGATTCCTCGCCGGGACCTTGTAGTCATCAAGAAGCTGGCGCATTCGCTTAAGCTCGGCCTGCCCCGGGCAGAATATGTAAACCTTCCGGAACCGGCCTGCAAGCAGGCGCACATGCTCCATCACATCTGAAATCTGGCCCCCAACCCTGCCCGCAAGCTGGGTGTCGAAGTTGACCGCATTCTTGCTTGTCGCAGGCAGCGGGCCAGCCGCAAGGCTGGTGAATCGCTCCAGCGCGGCCGCAACCTTTGGCCCAACCTTCACAGGCGCCCGCCCCTCCACAGGCACTTCGTGAAAAGTAACTGCGACAGTCTCAGGACCCATGTGGTCTGTAAGTAATGACTGCCCGCCGGCCTTCGAGGGAGCAACAAGAACAAGGCTCGCTTCCTTGAGCATCCTCTGGGAACGCTGGTTGAAAGCGTCAAACTGGCGGATTGATTCCACCGTGTCGCCGAAAAACTCGATTCGCACAGGCTGGCGGGAAAGCCACGGGAAAATGTCCACTATCCCACCGCGGCGGCTGAACTGCCCGGGCCGCTCGACCTCATGCTCGGATACAAAGCCGCACTCCAGGAGGTCCTCAAGCAGCTTCTCAGGTGAAATTGCAGCACCTTTTCGAATGCCCACCTGGCGCTCCTCGACCAAATCCCGGGAAGGGACAGGCTGCTGGAGCGCAAGCGAGCTTGCAACGACAATCGGATTGGCCAGGACAGAAGCGCGCAGTTCGCGAAGCACATTGAACCTGTTGCGCAAGGTGCGCATGTTTATCGAGACATCATTAACAGGGTCAAGAAGCGCGTCGAACTGCAACGCGGTGAATCCTGCAAACAAGGAAATATCCCGGGCCACCGATTCCGCCATCTCTTCGTGGGAGGTGATGCACAGCAGCGGGCGCTTAAGCTCTGCGCTGACCCCAGCCAGTACAAATGCGGCCGACGAGCCTGTCAAGCCCCCGGCCTCTGCATCACGCCCGCTCCGCAGAACGCTTTTCAGCCGCCGGTAGGATTCATGTCTTTTAAGAAGGCCAGAAAGCTGGAGCATCTTGAGCAAATTCCCCGGGCAGACTAATCCTCCACCTCGCGGGAGGCCTTGGTTTTGAATCCAGGCTGTTCCTTAAGCAACTGCAGAGTGGCCATGGCCGCGTTCTGTTCCGCCTCTTTCTTGCTGCGGCCCCATGCGGACTCGTAGGTCTTCCCGGCGATAACAACAGCAACGAGGAATTCCTTCATGTGGTCCGGACCCTCTTCCTGGGTAACCTTGTAGGCCGGAAGCAGCCCGAACTCCCGCTGCGAGAACTCCTGCAGCAAAGACTTGTAGTTCTTCTTGTGCTGGTCGGTTTGAACAAGCTCAATCTGCGCACGCAAGTTCTCCAGGATAAACACGCGCGCCGCATCAAGCCCGCCGTCAATGAATATCGCGCCTATCACCGCCTCAAACACGTTGGCCAGAAGTGATACGGGCAGCTCCTCAAGGCTGGTCATGCCCTTGCCCAGGCTGAAGAAGCGGCCGAGCCCGAGCCGCCTGCTCTCCTCCGCGAGAGTAGGCCTTGAGACAAGAACACTCTTTATCTGCGTCATATCGCCTTCCGAAAGGTCCGCGTATGTCCGAAACAGGTACTCGGACACAACCATTCCGAGAACAGCATCGCCAAGGAATTCGAGCCTCTCGTTCGAGGGAATATCCTCCGTCCTGCGGGACGCGTGGGTAAGGGCAAGCGCAAGGAGCCCGGACTGCTTGAACTCGTATCCCAGCGCATCCTGGCATTCGTTCAAGACTTCCTCGCTTACCGGCATGCAGACACCCCCTACTTCCCCGGAATCCAGAGGTAAAAGAACCTTGCGGAGAAGCTGTCAAACAGTTTCCCGGTGAGAACGTTCTGTGCCGCCCTGGCCTCGGCCGTGTAAATGTTGGCAATCGAGGTATGCGGCCCCCGGTACATTACAACCGTAGCATCCTTGATTTTGGCAGCCGCCTGGGCCATAGCTATCGCATCATCGAGATAGCCGAGCCTGTCCACAAGGCCGAGCTTCTTCGCCTCCTGGGCATCGAAGACCCGCCCGTCCGCAAGCTCGAGAACTTTCTCGCGCTCCATCCCGCGGCCCGCCGCCACCTTGTCAACGAAGCGGTTGTACATGGCATCTATTATCGCCTGCATAATCTTCTTCTCAGCGCCGGTTGGCGCACGCAGCGGGCTGCCCATGTCCTTGTGCTTGCCGCTCTTTACTACCACCGGCTCTATCCCCAGCTTGTCCAGCAGCTTATCTATCGAGGCAAGCTGGGCGATTACCCCTATCGAACCTGTAACGCAGGTCGGGTGGCACACAATCTTGTCCGCACTCATCGCAATGTAGTACCCGCCGGAGGCGGCAGTATCCATAAAGCACGCTATGATGGGAACTCCCGTCTTTTCTTTGAAGCGCCTCAGCTCCTCGTACATTATGTCGCTTGCAGTCACCCCGCCGCCGGGCGAGTTTATGCGCAGGACGACTGCTTTTACCCGCCTGTCCTCGCGCGCCATCTCCAGCCGCTCTCTCATCATTTCCACCGACGAGCGGACCTTTGATAAAAGCCCCTTCGTGGCAAGGTCGCTTATAACCCCGTCAACATCAACTATCAGCACCTTGTACTTCCCCGCACCTTCCCTTACCACAACCTCCTCAAGAGGGCCACGCGGGGTAAAAAGCGGGATGTCTACTGATACACAACCTGCAAGACAGAAAAGCAACATCAATGACGACAGGTACACTTTCACAATTCACCTCTCTGTTAGAGTTTTGCCTGTAAGATACTTCGCCCGTCCAAACAAGTCAAGATAAATGGAGACTGTACCATCCCCGGTTCTAACAGATATAAACAACCGGACTTTGCCAAATACAGGCTGCGGGCTGTCTGTAATCGTCTGTAAATAGAGTTCCTTATATACCAACGACTTACGACATCTATTTACAGATTTCGCGGGGGGTCGGGTTACATTTGTGTAGGACAGCGCGAATTGGGAATTGACACAACCCTTTGGTATTACAGCAGGTTGCGTCGAAACGCGAAGTGTGGGTGCGTGTAACATCTTATCTGGCACCAAGTTAAGACAAATTTCACCACAGCACGGAGGACACTTAGCGGCGCAGCTTGCTGCGCGTGTTCCGAAAATGTCGAGCAAGCTCGACCGCTAAATATAATCTCTGTGCCACAGTGGTCCATATTTCTCATTTCCCACTACTGGTTGCTCGCTACTGGTTGCTGGCTCTTGCCTATTGCCTTCAATTGCATCCACACCTATATACGCACGAAGCCCGGAAATGTTAGCTGAAATCCGGATTTCCATTCCTGTATTGCTAAACACCTGAGCCGCGCGAATATTCCGGAAATCTTGGTATTTCAGTGAAAAAACTACTTGTTCTGTTGGCTCTTTTTCGAAGCATCCGATGCGCGGATAGTGCCCCAGCCAGGGACTCTTTCAAGTCCAGAGCGTCCCTTGGGATACGATATCCAGTCAAGCATGGGCAGGAAATAAATATCAGGCACGTTGGTTGGAATGGGTTCGAGCGGTTCAAGCGCGAGTCCTACAAACAAATCCCACTCGAAAGCAGCCCTGTCTGCTGACCAGCAGTGTCTCGCGCCCTCGGGTATTACTTCTTCAGGCACATAAATCCTCAACTTGTCCCTGTCAATTTCAAGCCTGAGCCTTGCTTCAACCCTGTAGTGCG
>CAYWBA010000063.1:0-2113 GCA_964455955.1 uncultured Planctomycetota bacterium
AGATGCGTCTCGCGTAGACTCTCTCCACGATTGAGCCTTCCATAAGAGTCTTGCTGTCAACCGTCATGGCAAAGCGGCAAATCGAGGCGTCCTTTGGCAGCGGGAACTTGAAACGCCCTTCAAGCTGCCCGCCGCTGCTGTTGTAAAACACCTGGTCCACCGTCGTGCGTGCAACCCCGCCTTCTATAACGACAGTGACGTGCTGGCTGCTCAGGCTGAGCGGCTGCCAGCCGCTCCCGGTTTTCGCATTCAGGCTGCCTACAGATTCTGTTGCATTTTTCAAGTTCGCGGCCGAACGGGCTTTCTCCACCGGGTGCTGGCCGGCTGCAGAAAGCATCCTGGTCCAGCCGAAGCGGCCTGACACGTGGAGAAACCGCTGGACTACCGGCTCCCTGTCAACTGATGCAAGGCACTGCTCGGACTCGCCCACGGTCGCACATCCATTTGCTGTTGCAAGCGAGACAGAACCTTCCTTAACCGAAAGCAGCGTCCGGTAGGGCATGGCTTTCAAGCTGAAGACTGTGCCAAGCACGGTCGCCCTCGCGTTAGGAGTCACCACAACGAGCGGCTGCGACCGCCCTGCGGAAACCGGCGCAGCATCCACCCAGAACTCGCCCTTTTCGAGCTGGACAAGCCTGTTCTCACCAAGGTCAACAAGTTTGACCATCGCAGCGGTGTTGAGCTTGAATGTTGACCCGTCGCGGCCGGCTATCTGGCACATGCCGTCAACGCCTGTCTCGACAACCGCCCCTTTATCAAGCACATCGCCTCTTTTCAACACCTTGCCGCTGCACGTGGATGTGCCGACTACGTCAAGCACAACCGCGGCTGCGCTGGCCTCCCTAACAAACACCTCTTCAGGCCGGGCAACTGCGCCACCCGCCTCTTCAGGCATCTTGCCGGATTCTTGCTGCCGTTTGGCGAGTTCAGGCGTTTCACCTTCACTATCCCTGAAGGGCAGGGGCTTCTTATCTCCATCGAGCCTGGATGCTACCTGCATATCCGGGCCCGTGAGGGTGGCGCTGATCATCAAAAAGACAAGCGCCACCCCGGAGCAAGCGAGCAGCATTGCTGCTGCAAGCAGACGGAAACGGTTCACCTTTTTGCGGGCCTTCGACCGCTCCAATGCGTATTTGCGTGCCATTTCAAGTACCTCCGCATCTGTCCCGCCGGAGGGTTCAATAGTTTCGAAACGCTGAAGAAGTCTCTCAATTTCCTCGTCTTCTGTCACTTGTCACCTCCCTTGAGCTTGCAAAGACAGCTTTATTTTGCCAATGGCCGACCTGTACCTGGTGGCGACAGTTCCCTGAGGCTGGCCTGTTGTCTCGGCAATTTGTTTGAATGTAAGCCCGCTGTAAGCTTTCAGCACAAGCACCTCGCGGAGCTCTTTCGGCAGGTTGCCGATAATCTTATTCAATTGTTCCGCCTCTTCACGCTCAGCCGCATTCTGGAAAGGATTGCCCGGCTTAAGCATTCGGAACGGGGCTGAATTTGGTTCCCTTGCTGCAAGCTTCCTGCTCTGCAAAACATTCAAGCTGTAGTTCCTGCAAACTGCGAAAAGGAAAGAAGAAACATTGTCAGCTTTGCAGAAACCATCAATATTGGCAATCAGTTTTGCGAAGACTTCCTGCATCGCGTCCTGCGCCTCGTGAACTCCCGCAAGCAGCGAGTATGCGTACACGTAAAGCTTGCCCCTGTACCGCATGTACAAGGTTTCAAACGCCTTATGGTCACCGAGTCTGTAAGCCTGCATTAGTTCACGGTCCTTCCTGTGTTCCATGTCAAATTCCGTTTCCGTCCCACCTGTATGACATGCGAGGTGCTGAAATTTATTTCTGAAAATCAAAAAACGCTCACTTGCTGCTCCTTGCCACGAGTTGTGCTCCTTCAACCGAAGTATAGTATCCCGGCAGAAAGCTTGTCAAATTAGGCCCAACCGCTGTCCGAAGGCGACGATGCGTGCGATTCCCCGGCAGGCGGAAATTTGAAAAGAGACAATTCCCGGTTGCACCTTCGACAGAATCCGGTTGCACCTTCGGCAGAACGCCGTATAATATAGAAAGACAATCTCTGGGAGCCGGACTATGACGGAGAGCGAAGTACGCCTGCCGGG
>CAYWBA010000063.1:2128-11906 GCA_964455955.1 uncultured Planctomycetota bacterium
ATACATTGGCCTCGCGAATCGGCAAGGGCGGCATGGGGGTTGTCTACAAGGGCACCCAGCTCTCGCTCAACCGCGATGTTGCAATCAAAATCCTCTCTCCGAACCTCGCAAAGAGCGGAAAGCTCGTAGAGCGGTTCCTGCGTGAAGCAATGGCGGCGGCACAACTGAATCACAACAATATCGCCAGTATAGTTGATGCAGGCGAAGCAGACGGTCACTACTACATCGTAATGGAGTTGATTCAGGGAAAAACCATCGGCCATATGCTCCGCCAGAGGGGGTGGCTGTCAGTAAATACCGCCTGCGAAGTAGCGGCGCAGGTCGCGGCCGGGCTCACCTCTGCACACTCGCTTGGAATAGTGCACCGGGACATAAAGCCGCTCAACATCATGCTCACCCGGGACGGGACGGCAAAGATACTGGATATGGGGATTGCCAAACAACTCTCAGAGGAAACGGAAGACGATGGGCTGACGCTGAGGGGCGAATTGATAGGCACACCCGATTACATGTCACCTGAGCAGATCCGCTCCGCAAAAGATGTTGACGCCAGCACGGACATATATTCGCTCGGCGCTACCCTCTATCACATGGTGGTCGGCAGAGTGCCCTTCAGGGGAAAAAGCGCCGGTGATATTATGATAAAGGCAGCTACAGAGCCGCTCAGGTTTCCGCCCGACACAACCCAGAGCCTGCCTGCGCCGCTTAAAGAGATTATAAAACAAATGCTGGCAAAGAATCCTGCGAATAGACCGTCGGCAACTGAAGTTGAGCACCAGCTTCACCATCTGGTTGCAACTGATTTTCAAAAGGTGGAGGCCGGTGCAGGCGCGGGCAGGCCTGCCCGCAAGAAATCAGTTCCCAAGAAACATATTCGCACGGTGGATACGCGCAAGAAACATGTGCAGAAGAAGCACGGCCGCAAGAAGCTCAGCCGCAAGAAACACGGCCGTGCAGGACTTTCCCCCACAACACATTCCGGGTCCACACATTATGCTACAACACATGCCGCTACAACACACGCCGGCGCAACACCCGCCCCTGCGACACCTGCCACTGCTACGCCGGTCCATGTGATACATGCGGGCACGCCGCCTGCCCGGAAGCCACCTGCCCGTGCGAAATCTTCCCATAAACCATCTGCGGGTGCGGCCTCTGCCCACACGAAGCCTGACCACACCGCAACGATGAACCGCGTGCTCCTGACTCGCATTGGCATAGCGGCAGGCGCGCTCCTCTTTTTCGTAATACTGATTGTCGCCATACGAAGCGGCGGCAGGACAGTTCCGAAGCGGCCTTCCAATGCCGAAAAGGAGAAGCGCGCTGCGCGCGAGCGTCCCGGCCCTTCACCCGCGCCCGGTGATGAAGATGATGGCAGCCGCGCGTTTCAGGCGGCGGTGAAGTTTTCAAAAAAGAATCCGGGCGCGTACTCCGAGCGCTTGCAACGCTTCAGAGCAGTATTTGAAAAATTCCCATCTTTCAGGCAGGAATCACAGACCCAAATAGATAAGCTCAACGCCAAGGCCAAGCAACTGCTTGCGGAGAATATGAGGAAAGCGGGAAGGCTTGAGCAGGATGGCAAGTTTTACGCCGCCATTCGCATCCTGCACGATTTCGCACAAGAATTCAAAGGGTTCAAGGCTGGCGGGGATGCTGCAGACCATGCAAGAACACTCGAACGCGAGATGCGGCGGCAGTTCAGGCATGACCTCGAAGAGGCGGAGAACCTTTTTGCAAGAGGAAAGCATGAAGATGCGCTCGCAATCCTTGCGCAGATAAAAGACTACGGTGACCCGGGCATGTGCTACGAGGCGGCGGAGTTTGAAGCAACAATAACCCGGGAGGTTTCGGCTGGTCCTGAAGAGGATGTACTTACCAGAGAACCGGAGAAAATTTTTGAACGCGGCCAAAAGGCGTTCAAAGAGGAAAAATACGAACAGGCGCGCTCCCTCTTGCGCAAACTCCGTTCCGAGCCGTTGCGGAGCACCGGGTGCGCAAAGAGGCACAGAGACGACATATCCCGGATGCTGTCACATATTGCAGAAAACATCGGGCGCAAGAAAGAGTACACAGAAAAAGAGAGCATAGCGCTGCTGTTTCACGCATCCAGGGCCACCGCGCGCAAGAAGGGCGAAAAGTACTCTGTGACGCTGACATACGATTTCGAGACCCCCGAGCAATTGGACGACTGGTTCTGGAAAGAGGGCGACGCCGGTGGGTCGAGATGGCGCGTTATTGAGGAAAACGGCAAGAAGGTGCTCCAGGCAAGGGACGCTGGCTCACAAATGGTCTGGTGGTGCGCTTTCTCAGGCGATGTCTCGGTCAAGGCGCGCATCAAGCTCAAAGGCGCCGGGCGGGCAGGAATCCTCCTCCACCAGGAAACGCACCAGGCTTACATATTCGTGATAAACCTGAGCCAAAAATTCTTCAATGACCTCGATACGCCCAAAGAGCTGTCTGATATGGGCTCAAAAGGCGTGTGCAACCTCATTTATCGTATTTACTTAGACGGCATTGCGCCCCTTGACAAGACGAACGCCGCATCCGCGGGAGCGAAAGCTCCGCCGACCGCCGATGAATGGCTGACTGTGGAAGCACGCAGAAAAGGCAACAGCCTGAAACTGCTCCTGAATGGAAAAATGCTCGTATCTGGTGTTGACAAGGAATGCTCCTCAGGCGCTGTCGCTCTTGAGGTGGGCAATGCAAGAGTTTTCTGGGATGAAGTCACGCTCAGCGGACTGATAGATTCCGACAGGCTGGAGAGCAGAAGAACACCAATAATCGATGCCTGCATCGTGGAAGGTGTTGAAGCCTACCAGAGAGGTGATTATGAGACCGCATTCCGCCGCTTCGATAAGCTGGTCGAGGTTATGCCAAACTCCGCGGAAGCCTGGTGCTGGCGCAGTATCTCCCTCATCGCAATGAGCCTGTGGGAAGAGGCGGTTCTCTCACTCGAAATTGCGCATAAGCAGAAGGACCGCTTCTTTGAAGCACACCACTGGATGGGCTGCGCCTATCTCGCGCTTGGCGAATACGAAAAGGCAATTGAGGCATTTAAGAAAAGCCTCGCCATCTGCCCGGACAACAAGCAGGGCTGGAGCAAGCTGACTGATTGCTACACCAGGCTTCGCAGAGAGAAAGAAGCCGTGGAGTCGCTGAGGAAGATGGATACCTCTGAGCAGACACTACTCTTCCCTGAACTCAAGACGCGCCGCAGACGTGCGCCCGAAATGCCGAAAGTCGGACGTGACTCCAAGCCGGAGTCGGCGACAGACAAGCTATTGAAGTTCGCGAAAGAGAACTATCCCGGTATTACGGAAACAGACCTCCAGAAACTGGAGCAATACCTCCAGGAAGCACAGCGTGACCCGTTCAATCCGGTGGAAGCTCTCAAGTTCTGGAAAAACATAAAATCCAGTGGCAACGTGGGCCGGCTGCTTAACCTGCGCAGTATGATAAGCGTCTGGGAAAGCTGGAAGATAACCGGTGATTTCCCCTGGTGGAAATAACCTGACCCGCTGGCGCAGGCAACGCGGCCACGGCTCTTTTTGTTAAAAGCTCTTGGTCTTGATTCGGAGGTGAGAGTTGGCAAGCGTCGGCTTGGATATATGGTTTTGCTTCGTCGCCTTCCCGGTAGGGCTGCTAACCTTCGTCCTCGGCTACTTCCTTTATGAGAGATGCAGGTCGGCCAGGCAGTGAACAGCCGCACCGGTTCGCAGCGAAAGGAGTGAAAATTGCTCATCGGCGTATTTGTCGCCTACATGATTGTTGTGCTCCTCGTCGGCTTCTACGCAGCCAAGTTCACCAAAAACGTCGAGGGCTACTTCATCGCCGACAGAGGGCTCGGCGCATGGGTGACAAGCATATCCTCCGTCGCAAACTCCGAGAGCGGCTGGCTCATCCTCGGCGCCGTCGGCCTCGCCTACTCGCTTGGTGCATCCACTGTCTGGGTCGCAATCGGCTGCCTCGGCGGGTTCTTCTTCAACTGGTACTTCTACGCACTGCGAATTCGCCGCTATACAGGCCACTTCGGCTCAATTACAGTACCTGACTTTCTTGAAAGCAGAACAGAGGACGCAACGCGCTTAGTCAGGCTGGTCGCGCTGATTATCATACTCGTGCTTATGTTTGCCTATGCCGCAGCACAAATGGGGGCGGCAGGAAAGGCATTCCGCGCACTCCTCGGCATCAGGTACGAGTGGGGCGTAATAATCGGCGCGGCCGTCACCATAGTCTACGTCACCGCAGGCGGCATCCGCGGCGATAGCTGGACCGACCTCGTACAGGGCCTGCTCATGGTTGCCGCACTCATCGCAATCCCCATTATCGCTGTTACTCACATCGGCGGCTTCGGGGAGCTCTTCGACAGGCTCCAGAAACAGCCGCCCGTAACCTACGCCACTTTCCGCGGCGAGGTCGAGGGCAAGTGGAAATTATTCCGCGTCCAGCCCGGCCAGGTGTACTCCCTCGATGAAAACAAGCTTGTCCCTGAATCCGAGTTCTGGTGGTACGGATGGTATCTGCAAGCGCGCAAAAAGAAGAAAACCACCGGCATAGATGTATTTCTCGTACACGCCGCGGTAGAAGAACCGGGTGCCCCGATGCTCATAAACGGCAAAGAAGCTGCGCCAGGCGGACAATATGCCTTAAAGAAAGATTATACTATCTCCTGTAAAAGTGTTTGCTCAATCACCTTTGACAAAAAAGAGGAGCTCAAGGGCGGCATTGACCTCATTACCATAACAGGCGGCCGTCCGGTGCTCATCTTCATTGGATTCATGCTCGGCATGCTCGGAATCGGACTCGGTTACCCCGGCGTGCCCTACATCGTCAACCGCTACATGGCCGCAAAGGGACCAAAGGAAATTGCCCGCGGCAGAATCGTCGCAATGACCTGGGGCGTGCTCGCATTCTACGGCGCCCTAACCACCGGCCTTTGCTGCCGCGTCCTCTTCCCCGACATCTCCGACCCCGAGCAGGGAATACTCAGCGCAGCCCAGATGTTCCTGCACCCCGCGCTCGCAGGGCTCATCCTCGCAGCCGTCATCTCCGCCATCCGTTCTACCGCAGACTCGCAGCTCCTCGTCGCCGCATCATGCGTCACGCGCGACTTCTACGAAAAAACCCTCAACAGACACGTAAGTGACAAAAAGCTCCTTGCGATGAGCCGCATCACCGTGATTGTGGTAGGTGTCGGAGCAACAACTATCGCCCTGCTGCGCGTGCCTGTAATATTCTGGTTCGTGCTCTTCGCGTGGAGTGGCCTGGGAGCGGCGTTTGGCCCGCCGCTTATCCTTTCAGTCTACTGGAAACGATTAACAAGGACAGGTGTGCTCGCCGGCATGATTACCGGCTTCGCCGTCACCATAGTCTGGAAAGTCTGGATTCGCAGCGCACTCAGCGGTGCTACCGGGCTTGACCTCTACGAGCTCTTCCCCGGCTTCATAGCATCGCTTGCCGTGACCATTGTCGTCAGCCTCTTCACCCGGCCCCCCAAAGAAGCCCAAAACTTCCTCGACCAGCTCAAAAAACCCTGGCACGAAACTGAACAGTAGAATGTGCCGCTTGTTAAATGCTCAAAAAGGGAGCGGGAATATGAACAGCAGATACAAAGGGAAAGCTCTGATAAGCATAGTTGCTGTATGTGTTGTCCTGGGTGCAGTGCTGCTTGGCAGCTCGGTCGCACAGGAAAAAGCGCAGGAAAAGGGCAGGGTTGAGACAATTGGCAAGGGTGATGCGAAGATTACCATCTTGTACCTGCAAGGCAGCCCGCATGAGATGGGCTTGCAGCATGGCAGGCTGCTTAAAGACAAGGTAAAAGCGTGCCTGCGCAAGGTAATGAAAAACTGCTACGAATACATGGGCAAAGAGCTGCTCAAGGGCCAGCCTCCCGAGGTCGCCAAACCTCTGGCCGACGGGCTTATGGACGAAGCTTACAAGAAAATGGAGCCTTTCATACCTGACGAATACAAGGAAGAGATGAAGGGCCTGGCAGAAGGCTCCGGCGTACCGCTGGCGGATATACACAGAGTCCACGCCCTGCCCGGCATCACGGAGAACACCTGCTCCGCCTTCGCAGCGTTTGGGAAAGCGACAAAAGACGGTAGCCTCTACCAAATCCGCGTTCTCGACTACATTATGAATTTCGGGCTCCAGGATTACCCGGCGATAATAGTTTACAAGCCTGGGAAGGGAAACGCGTTCGCAAACATCGGCTGGATTGGCTTTACAGGCGTTGTCAGCGGAATGAACGCGCAGGGCCTGGCCGTAAGCGAAATGGGGTACGGCAAGCCGGGCCGGAAACAGCCGGGAATCCCGGAGCCGCAGCCGAAAGAAACTCTCGAAGGCTTCCCCATGATATTCCTGCTCAAAAAAGTCCTGCAGCACGCAGACAGCGTCAGAGAAGCTACAAAAATACTCAAGGAAGCCAAAGGGACCAACTACTACGTTTACGTGATAGGGGACGGCATTACAAAAGACAAAAAGCCGCAGGCCCGCGGCTACATAATGACCAGCGCCTCCTGTAAAGTGTACAAGCCGGACAAAAAGAACTTCCCGCTCCCGGAGGTCGAGAACGTTATCTACGGCAGCCACTACAACGACAGGTGCTACAAGCTGCTCAAAGATTTGCACGGGAAAATCGAGCCGGCAGTCATCATGAAGAAAATCATTCCGCGCATCGCAATGGACAGCAACCTGCAAAGCGTTGTTTACGACCCCGGGAACCTGAAGTTCTGGGTCGCAAACGCAAAAGGCCCCACCGGCCGCGCATGCGACCAGAAATACGTTGTTTTCGACCTCGCAAAAGCCATCAAGGACTGAAACCTTGACAAACCACCCTGTTTTGTGCATATTCGTTTACTATAACTTCACTGCTTATTCGTTCAGGAGACAGTAAAAATGGCTTGCCCTGATAAAACTCTTGAGAAGATAACTACCGGTTCACAGAGTCGGAATGGCATCACGGGGATCCCAAAGAGTAATATTCACAAATGACGCGAAAACTAACAATAGAACAAATGCGACAACTTGCGGCTATACGCGGGGGCAAGTGTCTTTCTGAGAAATATTTTAACAACCGGACCAAGCTCCAATGGCAATGCTCTAAAGGCCATGTTTGGGAAGCCTCTCCTGACAAAATCAAGAGTGGTAGTTGGTGTCCTGTCTGTGCCGGAAGGCAGAAGCTCACAATCGGTGACATGAAGGCCATTGCCAAATCACATGGAGGTGAATGTCTTTCCAAGGAATATGTCAATGCACATACACATCTGAGATGGCGTTGCAAGAAAGGACATGAATGGGAAGCCATCTATAACCATATTCAACAAGGGAAGTGGTGCCCAAAATGTGCCCATGAGAGAATCGCGGCAAGTCAAAGACTGACTATTGAAGAGATGCGAGAGATTGCGAAATCACGAGGGGGCAAGTGTATCTCTGACCGGTACGTGAATATTGACACCAAGTTGGAGTGGGAGTGTATCCGTGGACATCGGTTCAAAGCTCGGCCAGACAGTGTAAAGCGCGGGCAATGGTGCCCTGAGTGCAAGGCTTCCATCTCCGAAAATCTTGTTCGTGCGTTCTTTGAGGAACTATTTGGACACAACTTTCCTCAGGCTTGGCCTCCATGGTTACGTAATACCAATGGTCAAGTGATGCAGATTGATGGTTTCTGCAAAGAGTTGAAGCTTGGCTTTGAATATCAAGGCCAACAGCATTACGAAGAAAATCACTATCTAAGTCGCACGGGTAACATAAGCTTCAAACAGCGTCGGGAATACGACAAGCAAAAAGTTGAGCTTTGCGTGGAAAGAGGCATACGACTATTTCGCATCCCCTATAATGTGATGAGGAAGAGCAGCCTTGAGGATAGGGTTTTTGACCTAAGAGAATTTACGAAGCGTGAATCGAAAAAGCTAAATGTCGTTCTGCCAAAGCATATCAACCGCATCGAAATTAACCCAAAGAAGGTATATACAGAGGACAGACTCGCGCCAATTCTGAAGATTATTAAATCAAAGGGCGGAGAAATCGTTGAAGGTGAGTACAGCGGAGCAAGAGCCAAAATCAAAGTCAGGTGCAGTAATGATCATATATGGGATGCACGGCCCTACCATCTTCAAGAGGGCGTATGGTGTCCTTTCTGTGCAGGCAATGTGAAATCAAGCATAGAAGAAATGAAACGCGTAGCAAGAGAAAAAGGAGGGGAATGTCTTTCCAATGAATATCGTGGGAATAATACAAAACTTCGCTGGGGATGTAACAAAGGGCATGAGTGGGAAGCGACTCCTTCTCATGTACGAAATGGTACTTGGTGTCCTATTTGTGCTGGGAATAGGCCCAAATCAATAGAATTATTTAAGAAGTTAGCGCATGATAGAAAAGGGGAATGTTTATCTACTAATTACGTAAATATACATACCAAGCTAAAATGGCGCTGTGACAAGGGACATGAATGGATGGCGACTCCTAATAGTGTGAAAAGAGGTAGTTGGTGTCCTTACTGTTGTAGAAATGTTAGGCTCACTTTAGAAGAATTAAGATCCCTTGCTAAAAACAGGGGCGGGCAATGCTTATCTAAAAAATACACCAATAGCCGTACAAAGCTTAGATGGAAATGCAAGGAAGGACATGAGTGGGAAGCGACCCCTGCTCATGTACGAAATGGAACTTGGTGTCCTGTATGCGCAAAGCTAAGGAAAAGAGTCACAAGTTAATGAACTCCTTATTGCAACGGCAGATTGATGCGACCGACCGGCAGATAGACAACCTGGTCTATGAATTGTATGGCCTTACTGACGAAGAAATCAAAATAGTGGAGGAATCAAGTACCAAATAGAGTTTGAATGTAATGAGGGTAATGTTTGGAAATGACAAAGACATATGAACTTTCAACAATTCAGCAGGTGGTTGAAGTTGGGACAACCCTGCGCGGGTACTGGTTCAGAGGTCATGCAAAGGTTTACGGAGAACTGATACCAAGGGTATTCCGGGACAAATACCGAGACCTTAGTCCTGGGGGCCAGCCTGTTGAATATTATTTCCTTGAAGAGTTCAAGCAAAAAGCACCTGCCCTGATGCGGACGCCGCCGGATGACCAAGATGATCTCGCATGGCTGTTTCTAATGCAACATCATGGTGCACCGACAAGGCTGTTGGACTGGACTGAAAGTGCCTTTGTAGCGATGTACTTTGTGGTGACCAAGCACCTATCAAAAGATGGGGAGCTTTGGGCGATGTCGCCTGATTCCTTGAATAAGAGAAGCCGCCTAGACCATATGCCAACGCGGCGCAATCCTATGCTGCGGTTCTTGGCGGGCGAACCGAGATGTAGTATGTACCCTCGTGACAAGTTAATATTACTTGACGATATTGGGATTAGGAAGAAAGCGCCCTCCGGCACCACTTCTATATACTCGGATACCGGGTTAATCAACGATACACCTCACCCCAAAGGCCCATCTGATATTGAGACCGAGGTTAATAAGTGGGTGTCCTTGCTCCCTCTTGCAATGCGCCCTCCCACCAACTTTCCCAGAATGGTTGCACAGTTGAGTACATTTACAATCCATCGAAAACCCACTTCGGGTAAAACAATTCCTGAACTTCTCAGCGAAAGCGAGCTGATTCGTTACATAATCCGTTCTGAAAACAAAGAACCTCTTCGTAAGGACTTGGATGCTTTAGGGATAACACAATATACGCTCTTTCCGGATTTAGATTCTCTATCGCGCACTATTGTTGCTAAAATAGCTTTGCAACAACCTGATAATCTGCCAAC
>CAYWBA010000064.1:0-11874 GCA_964455955.1 uncultured Planctomycetota bacterium
TCGGAGTAGGAAAGGCTTTCAAAAATGCGCAAAATTACAGTCTCTCGATATATCTCCGACATCTCCTCAAGAGCACCAAGTGCTCTTTCTTGCTCCTCGGTCAGTTCAATCGGTGCCTCCGGACCCGCGTCCTGGTGCGGCATTGTGTCGAGAAAATCCTCGCACCCGCCCGGTGCGCTCGATTCCAGAAACGGCCTGTGCCCCAGCCTGCGCAGCTCCTGGATGCATAGGTTGCGCGCAATGGTAAACAGCCACGTTGTGAACTTCGCCTTGGGCCTCCATTTGCGCCGCTGCTCGTACGCCTTCATAAAAGCCTCTTGCGCCATTTCAGTTGCCGTATGCTCGTCCCGCACGTATCTGAATACGAACCTGCGCAGCCTGACCTGCAGCCGCTCGACAAGCTCGCCGAACGCGGGCAAGTCGCCCGACGCGGCCCGCGACATAAGCGTCTCATTGCTGACCTTCGCCTGCTTTTTCTCGTTGACAGAACTCAAAAAACCGCACCTTCAAAATCGCCGCGGCTGCAAGCCCCTGTATCACGGCGACAGGGCGAGCCGGGCCTCAATCTCCCGGGCAGACCACGTCCTGCCCTTCCCTATCCCCTTGCACCGCCTCGCTGTCCTCTCCCAGCCGCGCTTCGTCGTACAGACCCCGCGCCAGAACGGCCACGCATAGCACGCGCCCGGCCTGACATCATAAACCTTGCACCTGCCCTCTTCGTAAAATATGCAGTTGCCGTTTTCCTTTAGCACCAGATGCGTATCCTCATGCTCGTCGCGCCGGGTGTATTCCACAACAAACTGGCCGGGAAGCATGCCGACCGCGCTCGCAAGGCCCGGGATATCTTCCACCCTCACATAGACTATCCCCTGCCACGTCGAGCAGCACGCCCCGCACCGCTGGCACTCGAACCGCAGCCCCGCCTTCCTGTAATAAGGAATACCCACATCTGATAATTACCATACTATTTGTATCATGTCAACCTCTAACCGGCCCGCCCGTATCCCAAACCCGCTCCCGTTCTCGCGCCGGAAACAAGCCGCGGGCTTTTATACCCCCGGAATGAAGCCCCGCCGTTTGCGGCGGGGGTGATTGCCCGCAACACGGATAGGTTTTGGAAGCACCACGTCGGCAGACGTGGTGGAAGATTCTAAAGCCTCACCCTTCACGACGGGGGTACTGCTCTTTCCACATCCCCCTCCTTTCCAGTTCAGGGTTGACTTTCCAGGAGGAGGGATTTATCGTACCTGTTTAACTGCAAAAAGTCTCGGTCATTTCGGGAAGGACGACATTGAACTAAGACTTTACTTTTCACCGATAGCATAAACCTTGGTTCCTGAACAGACATATATTCTCCCGTCTGCGCTCATGGCAGGAGAGGACATTCTACTTTTACTTCCGATAGGATATTTCCAGACCAAGGTTCCACTAGGGTCGACAGCGTAGAGATTGCCATCATCTGAACCAAAATATACTCTGTTTCGTTTATCGATAATAGGGGCGGTTAAGTATTCGCCCGCGAATCTCAAGTCCCACATCGTCTTCCCATCTGTGGACACTGCGCGGAGTCTTCCAGCTCTTGCAGTGACATATAGCCTGCCATCGTGTCCTATTCCCACAGACGCAGTTATTGTTCCTAGTGCAGGCAGCTTCCATATTGTTTCTTTCTTTTTGAGATCCACAGCCATGACGTCACCACCGAAACCAGTTAAGTATGCGACTCCGTCTGAACTCAGTGATATGGACATATCGTAGCCGATCCCTTTCTTTGTCCACAGGATCTTACCGTCAGTCGCCACGGCGCATAGATTCTGATCCAACGGAAGGTATAAAATATCACTGATATCCGAGACAGGGACTGGCCCCCCTGGCGAGCTGACATCAATGCACCACTTCTTTTTCCCAAAGGGGTCAATCTTGCAGAACTTTTCCCATAAGAGAAGAAGATATACAGAACCATCTTCCCCGACCCAGGGCGGGGAAGCGTATCTTACATACTGTTCGGTTTCGCCGCTGCCTACAGCACACCTCCACATTTCCGTGCCGTCAGGAGCCACGGCATGAAGCAACCCTTTCTCCTCAATCCCGCCCTTGGGGGCAAAGTATATTGTTCCCATTTTACCCAAAGCGGGTGGAAAACATGGAAAGTATTCCTTCTCAAATACCCACTTCTTTGTCCCGTTCGGGTTGAGCGCTACGAGACCGTGGCGGGACAGGCTTACATAAACAGTGCCATCAAGTCCAACTACTGGAGGAGTTCGTCGCGTATCCACATTCGTGTCGAATTCCCAAAGCTTGCACGGAGAATCCGGTCCGACATACTTGCAACTGCCGGTATTTCTGAGGTCATTCCTGACGCGCGGCCATTGTCCATAAGGCACATCCTGCATTTGGATATCACCGCTAGCCAGAGAGCATTTCAAACCTGCAAGAAAAGCATCAATACGATGTGTCGCGGAGGTCTCTTTTAACTTGGTGATGACTTGCTTGACCTTCGAGCTATACCGCAAATTACTGAGTGCGCTTGCTGCATGCAAGGCAACGTATGGGTCGCGGTGGCTCAGCATCGCAAGAAGGGGCTCGATGGCAAGTGAGTCCTTAGAATGCCCTAAGAACCTCGCGCAATCTATCAGGAAGCCCTGCCCGTCTGGATAGAACGGTATTTTCAGAGCCTTTTCAATATGGTTTCGCACATTAACACTGAGCTTATGGAAAACCGTAGGACCAGAAAGGTGACGCATAAGACTATCGCTGAGTATGAGTTCCTTATACGCTTCTTCTCTTTCGTTGTAGTAATCCGAATCCAGAGAAGCTATTAGCCTTTTGACAAACTGGTCATCAGGCAGAATTAGCCTGCGTATCTTGGCCACACTCGGATCGAGCCCTCGGTGTGCAAAATGGGGATACTTATCTTCAACTTGGTGGTGTACCAGTTGTGAGCAATGAGTGTTTTCCTGGTTGCTTCTTTCCTGAGATAAAAACGTGCTGCACTCCATCAGCAACATGGAACTGCAGACTAAGCCTATTAAAGTGATGGTCCGAAAAGCCTTAATGATTTTCCCCTGCCTCACCTAGTCCTTCCAGCGTGCCGATGACAACTACTTCTTCCTTAATTCCTTGTGCCCTTCGTTAAATGATTGAACGTTTTTTTGCCGAAAATGGAACGGTATTTCCCTTCCTCCTGAATCCCTGCTTTCTCATTTATACTCCTGCTGCGGCGTGACGTCAACCCAAAGAATTTCCCCGCGAATAAATCGTAGGGCGTTGAAGACTTCCACCATGCCTTCTGGCATGGTGCTTCCAAAACTTTCCTCTCCGTGTCCTCCGTACCTCAGTGGTGATAAGGGTTTCAGGCAACCTATGGGCGCAAACCGTGTAAATACACCCCCGTCCTGAAGTCCACGGCTTGTAAACCCTTATTTTGTTAATCTTCCCGTCCGCATCGACCGCGAAACTGTTCCCAGCCCGGGATAGAGGACAGTGCGAAACAGGTGACAAATTTTGTCACCATATCGCAACCCCAAAAAGATGTGCCAAATTGAAAAATTTTTTGCTCCGTAACATCATTCCCTGAAATATCTTACGTAAACCGGGCAAAATCGCAAAAACTTGTGTGGCCTGAAAAGGGCATTCTGGCGCGCTGATTATAGAGGGCTATGATGAAAAAGCAAGCCACGCCTCTTCAGGGCGCGGGCTAATTTCATCGCAGAGGGCGCAAAGAAGTTGAAGGTTTAAGGTTGAAAGTTGAAGGTAAGAAAAAAAAGAAAGGTTCTCCGCGAGCTCTGCGAATCTCCGCGACTCTGCGGTGAGAGTAACCCATTGAGGTGCAGGATGTTACGGAATCCGACTGCACATGTGCCTGACGCAACCCCAAGAGACAAAACAACTTCCGAGAGTTTACAAAAGACCATACAGATGTTTTTCGACTTGCGTCAATTCATTGACTTTCAGAGTGGTCGCAACAGCTTGCCTGACAAAAGGTCGTGCAAAGAGGTTTTGTGGCTGAATGGCCCTAAGTGGATGTTGAAGCCAGTGATGATTTGTAAATTTCGCCCGGCTGTGTGGCTCTCCGGATGCCAAAAGGTTTTGACTCACGGCAAAACGGCAGATATAATGCTTGTTTCGGCTATCAAGCGAGGGCTGACTTTGAGAGTACTTTTCATATATCCTAACATCGATGCGCAGATAGGGTTCAACTACGGGGTAGCCTCGCTTTCCGCAGTGCTTAAAGCTCAGGGCCACCAGACCAGCCTTATCAACCTCAACGAAAAGCTCTACCCGCTGCCTTCGGATGCGGAACTGCTCCAAGAGATAAATAGGTTTGCGCCTGATATTGTCGGGTTCTCGTGCGTAACGACGCAGTTTACGCATGCGGAACGCATCGCGCGCATGGTCAAGGAAAAGCTCGGCGTGCCGACTATAGCAGGCGGCGTACACGCGACCATGGTCCCGGAGGAAATTCTCAAGACAGGTGCATTTGACTTTGCCTGCGTCGGCGAGGCTGAAGAAGCCCTGCCCGAACTGCTTGAGAGAATGGAAAGAGCCGAGGAGGCCACGAACATCCCTAATATCTGGGCTGCCGGGGGCGGCAGGATTCACCCCAATAACGTGAGGCCCTTCCCCAAGCTGGCCGACCTGCCGCGCAGGGACTACTCGATATTCGACTTCCAGCACATGATAGATTCCAAGGATGGCTGGGTCGGGCTTATGGCGGGCCGCGGCTGCCCCTTCCGATGCACCTACTGCTTCAACCACCAGATAGTCGAGCGATACCGCAAGGAGACCGGCCTGAGTGATTCGGAGCTCAACTACGTCCGCCACCACCCGGTCGAAGATGTAATAAGCGAGATAAAGTTCCTGCTTGAAAACTACAAGGGCATAAGGATGTTTATCTTCGACGATGACATCTTCACCCTGAACCGCGACTTCCTGCTTGCGTTCTGCACGCAGTACCACCAGGAAGAGATTAACATACCCTTTGTCGTAAACGCGCACGTCAGGCTCTTCGACGAAGCCTGCGCGCAGGCGCTTGCACAAGCCGGGTGCAGGATTGTCAAGTTCGGGCTTGAGTCCGGCTCGCCGCGGGTCAGGCGCGAGGTTATGCACCGCTACATGTCGAACGAGCAGATTGCGCAGGCATTCCAACTTTGCGCCCGGCACGGGCTGCACTCGTCCGCATTTATCATGATAGGGCTTCCCACAGAAACAAAGTCCGAGATGTTTGAAACAGTGGGACTACTTGCAAAGACCCTCCCCGGCAGGTTTCGCTGGTCGGTGTTTTTCCCCTTCCCCGGCACGGTCGCGCACCGGAAAGCGGTGGAATCAGGCGAGCTTGACAAAGGAAAGATGGCGACCCTGCACAACTTCTTCACGGAATCCTGCCTCGACTTCGGCGGCGAGCACAACCTCGCACTGGACAAGCTCAACGGGGCCTTCCCCTGGTACGTGAACGCGGCAAGCGCCCTGCCCTGCGCGCCCGGGTACCAGGCCCTTACAGAAGAGATTGATGCGCTCTCCCGCGAGGATTGGGAGAAGCACAAGGAAGAGATTGAAGAGCAGGACAAGAGAATATCGGCTGAAATGCTCTCGAAAGGCCTCCGGCACTATGCTATAAAGTACAACCGCTTCATGGGCGTTGACTCGGACTACTTTACAAGAGAAGAAAGCCAGGCACGGGATGAGTGATATTATGCGTGTGGCAATGTACTACAGCAACAGCGATGTCCGGCTCGAAGAGGTGCCCAAGCCCCAAATCGGCCCGGGCGAGCTGCTACTCAAAGTACGCGCAAGCGGCATCTGCGGAAGCGACGTGATGGAATGGTACCGCAGGGACCGCGTCCCGCTTGTACTGGGCCACGAAGTCGCAGGCGAAATCGTCGCACTCGGCGAAGGTGTGAAAAGCTTCGCACCCGGTGACCGCGTCGTCGCAGCGCACCACGTGCCATGCGGCGAGTGCCGCTATTGCGCCGGTGGGCACCACACAGTCTGCGATACGCTCCGGACCACTCATTTCCACCCCGGCGGGTTCGCCGAGTTTGTGCGCATCCCGCAGATAAACGCAAGCTGCGGCGTGTTCAAAATCCCCGACAGCCTCTCTTACGAAGAAGCCTCGTTCACCGAGCCGGTCGCCTGCGTCCTGCGCTCCCACCGCCTCGTCAATCTGAAAGAAGGCTCAACCGTCCTCGTGCTTGGAAGTGGTATCTCTGGAATACTTCACATCCACATGGCAGGCGCCCTCACCAACTGCAAGGTTATTGCAACAGATGTGTCGGAATACCGGCTCGAAGCTGCAAAACGCTTTGGCGCAGTTGAAGCAATCAAAGCGGCAGAGTACTCTCCTGAAAGACTGCGCGAGCTGAACAGCGGCTGCCTTGCAGACCTCGTTGTCCTCTGCACCGGCGCGCCGGAGGCGGTCCAGCAGGGCCTCCGCTCAGTCGAGCGCGGCGGCACAGTCCTCTTCTTCGCGGCCGCAGGGCGGGATAACAAAATACCTCTCCCGATAAACGAGATTTTCTGGCGGACCGAAGTTACGCTTACAAGCTCCTACGCAGGCAGCCCGCAGGATTACCAGGATGCGCTTGATTTGATTGCACAGGGCAGGCTCAACGTAAAAGACATGATTACGCACCGCCTGCCGCTTGAACGCGCAGGCGAAGGTTTCCGACTCGTAGCAGAAGCTGACAAATCCATAAAAGTAATAATAGAACCGCAACTCCCGTCTTAGCACCGCAGAGGCGCGGAGAAACGCGGAGGTACGCAGAGGACACTCATAATGGAAGCAAATGAGATTACAGAGAAGATTATCGGAGCGGCCATTAATGTCCACAAGCACTTAGGACCCGGCTTACTTGAGTCAGTGTACGAGGAATGCCTCTGCAGAGAACTTGCGTTGCAGGAAATCCCTTTCCAGCGACAGCTCTCTTTGCCGCTGGAGTACAGAGGGCTGAGATTGGAATCCGGCTATCGCGTTGACATGTTAGTTGCAGGTGAAGTCGTGGTGGAGGTAAAAGCTGTTGATAAAATGCTCCCTCTCCACGAGGCACAGTTACTAACGTATTTGAGACTGGGCGATTGGAAAGTGGGGCTGTTAATCAACTTTAATGTTGCGCAGTTGACACAGGGAATTCGCAGGATGGTCTTGAACTTCGAGGAACAAGGGTAAACCTCCGCGGTTCTCGGCGTTTCCTCTGCGTCTCTGCGTTTAATGCGGGCAATGCTGAACACAACAATATAACTGGCTTTTGCAGGAGGGAAAACAGATGGACTGGGGATTACAGAGCAGAATAGCAAGGATTGTTCAGCCGGAGGACGGGCACACTGTCATGCTGGCCGTGGACCACGGCTACTTTTTAGGGCCGACAAGCCGCATAGAGGATGCCCAGAAGTGCATCTCGCCGATTATCGAGTATGCGGACGTGCTCATGCCGACCCGCGGCGTGCTTCGCAACTGCGTCGACCCGAAGACCAGGACCGCGATTGTCCTGCGCGTCTCAGGCGGCACAAGCATTATCGGAGAGGCGCTCTCAAACGAGGGAATCACCACCTCGTTCGAAGATGCGATGCGCCTCAACGTCGCGGGCGTCGCGCTCTCCATCTTCGTCGGCACGCCGCACGAGCGCCAGACACTGCTTAGCCTCTCCGAGTTGGTCAACCAGGGCGAACGGTACGGAATACCCGTGGTCGCGGTGACTGCGGTCGGCAAAGAGCTTGGCAAGCGTGACTCGCGTTTCCTGGCTTTAAGCAGCCGCATCGCGGCCGAGCTTGGCTGCCACATCGTAAAGACCTACTACTGCGAGGACTTCGAGAAGGTTGTCGAGGGCTGCCCCGTCCCGATAGTAATCGCCGGCGGGCCGAAGCTCGAGACAGAACTCGATGTCTTCAAGATGGTTTCCGAAGCGCTCGCGAAAGGCGCGGTCGGTGTTGACATGGGCCGTAACATCTGGCAGGACCCGCACCCGGTCGCAATGATAAAGGCAGTCAGGTCAATCGTGCACGGGAACGCAACACCCGAATCCGCGCTCGAACTCTACAACAACGAAAAAGGATAATCCTGGAAGCACCACGCTCCGAAAGCGTGGTGGATGTTTAGCCGCGCTGCTTGTCAGCGCGGAGTTCCAAAGTTACCCCGTTTATCGGGGCGGAAGAAACCCGCGGGTATTTTACCGCATTGCCTGCGACGCGGGTTCACAGGTGCTACGATGCAGGAACTCATTGACTGGGGCAGGCGGATAGTCCGGGCGGGTCTTGACCACTCGCACTACGGCAATATAAGCAAACGGGTGGGCGATAAAATACTGATTTCCACCACCGCCTCCATGCTCGACTATCTCGAAGGCGACATCGTCGAGGTGCCTCTTGTTGGCCCCTCGCCGCAGGACAAGCTCGCATCGATGGAGCTGCCGATGCACCGCGCGATATACCGCGACACTGATGCGAAAGTGGTTGTCCACGGCCACACCCCCTACGCGGTCGCGGTATCGCTGCTCTGCAAGGAAGACTATATTGAGGAGAACACCTGCGAGTGCCGCTACGTCCTCGGCAAGATACCAATAATAGATGGCGCACCTGCTTCGCAGGAGTTGGCTGAAAACGCATCCAGGGCACTTAAAGACGCCCGGGGTGCGATTATCCGCGGCCACGGCCCGGTCGTGCGCGGCTGCGACTTCAAGGATGCATTCGTCGCGCTCGCATCAATCGAGTTCACCGCCCAGGTCAAGTACCTGAAAGATTTGGCCCAGGGGGAAATGAGGAATACATAGATGAAAAAGATGCTGATTCTTCTGCTGTTTGTGCTGCCTCTGCTGCTGGGTTGCAGTGAACCTGCCCAAGAGAAACAGCAGGCTCAGAACAGCAATAATCAGCAAAAGCTGGATAACCAGAAAGACCAGGAGGAGAAAGACAATCAAGAGGAGAAGATACAGAAACTGATTGAAGATTTGAGAGATGAAGACTGGACGGTGCGCCAGAAAGCTGTAAAAGCATGGGTGAAGATAAAAGGCGAAAAGTGGATAGAGGACATCATTGAGACTTTCAAGACCGAGGACAAATACGTGCTCCTTGCGGGTTTTGAAGCATTGTGCATGATAGGGGAACCGGCGGTTGCGCCTCTTGCCAAAGCCTTAAGACATGAAGATGATCGTGTCCGCACCTGTGCCGCCATGGCATTGGGCGAGATGTGCAACAAGACGGCAGTTGAACACTTGGTCAAGGCGCTCGGAGATAAAACGTCAAGTGTCCGGTTATGGGCCGCACATGCATTAGGAGATATAGCCGACAACAGAGCGGTTGAGCCTTTGATTAAGGCTTTGGCAGACAAAATTCCGGATGTCAGCGCCTCTGCCGCACGCGCATTGGGCCTGACAGGTAATAAGAAGGCGGTTCAACCTCTAATTGATATTTTGAAAGACGAGTCTTCAAGTATCCGCGAACAAGCGGCACTGGCGTTGGGTGAGATAGGCGACGAAAGAGCTGTTGAGCCGCTTATCGCAGCGTTGAAAGATATCCACCGCCCCGCTTTGATCGCTTTGGGTGAAATAGGTGGCCAGAAGGCAGTTAAGGCTCTAATTAGAGCTTTAGAGCACGAGGATGATAGTGTCCGCTTCTGGGCTGTAGACGCGCTGAGAAACACAGGCGATAAGACCGCAGTTGTGGCTCTGATAGAGGTTTGTTTGAAAGATGAAGATCAAGAGGTCCGCCGTCATGCTGCCAACTCATTACAGGAGATAGACAGCCAGGGAACAATAAATGCCCTTGGCAAAGCACTACAAGATAGCGACACAAGCATCCGCTTGGCTGCTGTGATAGCGCTACAACAGATAGGCGGCGTGGGGACAATTACCGCCATTGGTGGAGCTATAAGAGACAAGAACAGCGGTGTCCGGTTAGCTGCCGTGCGCGCGCTAAAAGGGATAGGGACTGAAGGGGCAGTCGTGTATCTCATCGAGGCGTTGGAAGATGGCGACAAGTGGATACGCCTAACAGCAGTGAAGGCACTGGCAAATATACCAGACAGAAGGTCGGTTGCGGCTCTTATTAAGGCCCTGAAGGACGATGACTGGGGTGTCTGCGTCTACGCTGCAAAGGCATTGAAGAAGATAACCAAGCAGGATTTCGGTGAAGATTACGAGAAGTGGAAAGAGTGGTACGAGAAGAGCAAAGAAAAATAGCTACTTTAGTTAACTCCCGCTGGGAATCTAAGGGGGAAAGGTTATGCAAAAGGCGTTTCTTGGAGCCGTTTTTGCCCTGCTAACAGCGGCAATGGCACTGGCGTCGTGCGCGGCCCCGGGGGGTGCGCAGGGGCAGGCAGAGCTTGAGGCTGCGAGGGGCGAGATGGAGAAGCTGCGTAAAGAAGCAGCCAGCGCGAAGGCTGAGAAGGAGGCAAAGGAGATTCTGCAAATACAGCTAAAGCAGAAGGAGTGGCAGATAGAGGAGCTTATAAAGAAGATTGAAGAAGCCAAAACAGGGCTTCAGCAAAAAGACTCGGAGGTAGCCTCGCTGCGCGAAACGCTGGACAAAGCGGGCAATGAGGCTAAAGAACTGCAGAAGGTCAAGGACGAGATGCGCGAGCGCGAGCAAGAAATAACAGGCCGCGCCGAAGCAAAGCTGAAAAGCTTGCACGAACAAGTCACGAAACTTGAGGAACAGGTAGCTGAAGACAAGAGCGAAATTGAGTTGCTGCGAAGTACTCTCACGCAGCAAGGCGATGTCTCGGAACAGGCAAAAGCCCTAAATGATTTGCTCAGGGGCCGTGATGAAACAATCGCCGAAATGGAGCAGGAGATAGATGCACTTGAGGATGAACTTGCCAAAGCCCGGTCGCTGAGAGAATCACCCCGGGTGCCGGCAGCAAATGTCGCAAAACCAGGTGTCTCAAAGAAGCTTACCAGCACAGGGCACCTTTGGTATAAGGAAAGGGAACCTATCCGAATTAGCTATGCGCACATGATATTAGGCATACTTGCTGCTGCGGCTGCCTTTATTATTATAAATTTGCGCGCCAATGAGCTCTTCCGTGCGCTTGTCAAGCGACTGCGCGTATGGAGGAAATCTTGAGTTACCGCAATATTCTTGTCAGGCTGCCGAACTGGGTCGGCGATGTCGTCATGTGCACGCCGACGCTCGAGGCGCTGCGCACATCCTTTCCGCAGGCGCAAATCACCTGCCTGCTCAAGCCCTACGTGCGAAAGATTGTCGAAGGGCTGCCATTCTATGATAATCTCATCGATTACAAGGCGCGCGGCTTTTTCGGCATGGAGAAGCTGGCCAGGCAGCTAAGCGAGAATAAGTACGACCTTGCACTGCTCTACCCCAATTCCTTCCGAAGCGCTTATGTCCTGTGGCGTGCAGGGATTCCGCAACGAGTGGGTTACGCAACCGACCTGCGCAGGTGGATGCTCACCGGCGCGCTCTCTTACGAACGCGAGGGCAGGAGACGCAAGCCGGTTCCCATGGTGGATTACTACGAGAAGATTATCTCGCACGTGGGCGCGAAACTCGTTAGTACCAGACCTGTCCTTGTGGCTTCGCAGGAGAGCCGGGCCCGCTGCCGCGAGTTCCTGACTGCAAAAGGTGTCAGCGAGGGTGACCGGCTTGTAGGTATAAGCCCGGGCGCGAAGTTCGGCTCGACCAAGCTGTGGCTGCCTGAGCGGTTCGCCGAAGTTATCACGCGCCTCTACGATGAGCTCGGCATGCGGGCGATAATTTTCTGCGGCCCCGGCGAGAAGAGGATATGCAGCGCCATTGCGGACAAATGCGCTATCGCCGAGCCGATAAACACATCAGACTCGATAATCCCGCTTGATGACGCCAAGGCGTATGTGGAGCGTCTTTCTCTCATGGTAACGACGGATGCGGGTCTGCGGCACAATGCGGTCG
>CAYWBA010000065.1:0-10431 GCA_964455955.1 uncultured Planctomycetota bacterium
CGATGGCGTATGACGCCGCCCGGGGCGTGGTTGTGCTGTTCGGGGGGTACAACGACGCAGTCGACTACTGCAGCGACACATGGGAGTGGAACGGGGCTTCCTGGGCGGACGTATCTCCCGGGGGGACGGAGGGAGTGAACTTCCCGACCGCGCGGGACAGTCACGCGATGGCGTATGACGTGGCCCGGGGCGTGGTTGTACTTTTCGGGGGATGGGACTTAATCGACTGCTGCGGCGACACGTGGGAATGGAACGGGACTTCCTGGGCAAACGTATCTCCCGGCGGGATAGAGGGAGTGGACTTCCCGACGCCGCGGTTCTGGCACACGATGGCGTATGACGGGGCCCGGGGCGTGGTTGTGCTGTTCGGGGGATACGATAATGCAATCGGCTTCTGCAGCGACACCTGGGAATGGAACGGGACTTCCTGGGTAGAGGGAGCAAACTTCCCGACTGCGCGGGACAGTCACGCGATGGCGTATGATACTGCCCGGGGCGTGGTTGTGCTGTTCGGGGGGGATGATGGTAGCTACTGCAGCGACACCTGGGAATGGGACGGTACTTCCTGGGCAAACGTATCTCCCGGGGGGACAGAGGGAGTAAATTTCCCGACTGCGCGGTACTGGCACGCGATGGCGTATGACTGGGCTCGCGGCGTGGTTGTGCTCTTCGGGGGGTATGATGGCGACGGCTGCAGCGACACATGGGAATGGGACGGGACTTCCTGGGCAAACGTATCTCCCGGGGGGACGGAGGGAGTGAACTTCCCGACTGCGCGGGACAGTCACGCGATGGCGTATGATACTGCCCGGGGCGTGGTTGTGCTCTTTGGGGGGTCTAATGTCAGTTCCTACAGCGACACTTGGGAATGGGACGGGACTTCCTGGGCGAACGTATCTCCCGGGGGGACGGAGGGAGTGAATTTCCCGACCGCGCGGTATAGTCCCGCGATGGCGTATGATACTGCCCGGGGCGTGGTTGTGCTGTTCGGGGGATGGGGCGTAATTGACTACTGCGGCGACACGTGGGAATGGGATGGGACTTCTTGGGCGGATGTATCTCCCGGCGGGACGGAGGGAGTGAACTTCCCGGCCGCGCGGTCCATACACGCGATGGCGTATGATTCCGCCCGCGGCGTGGTTGTGCTCTTCGGCGGGTTTCCCCTTAACGACGAGACCTGGACATGGGACGGGTCTTCCTGGACCGACGTATCTCCCGGCGGGACAGAGGGGGTAGACTTCCCGACGGCGCGTTACTGGCACGCGATGGCGTATGACGTGGCCCGGGGTGTGGTTGTGCTGTTCGGGGGGTATGATGGCAGCGGCTACTGCAGAGACACGTGGGAGTACTGATTTGCCGCGGGAGCAGTAGCAGCTATATCAGTGAAGCCGTTTCACATAACAAGAGTATGCCACCGGTTTTCATTTCATAATTGGGCAATTCTCGGGACACAAGGTACTTTCTCCCCTCTGTGTTTTCTCTGTCTGATGCGTGGTGAGTTGCCGGCGCGGTGCTTCCTGAGGGAAGCTATGCAAAGCATCAGCAGCAGGAAGGGCAGGAAGTATCCGGCGACACTGCCGGGATTTGGAGCAGTATGCCCGGCATTGTTGAGTGAGCACGAACAGCCCCCTCCATCATCCGGGGCAATGTAGATCGTGGCGAAGACTGCTGTCACTGTTTTGTTTCCATCCATTATTACACTTGCCGGGTTGGCCTTGCCTGTCAGGTCGCCTTCCCATCCGTGGAAGAACCAGCCTGCATCAGGTGTGGCTGTCAGGATTACTTCATCTCCAGGGTCATATCCGTACTTATCCGGCTCCTTTGTCACTGTACCATTGCCTGCGACATTCACTGCCAGCAGGTTGGAACCCACCTCAACAAAGATTGCCGTTACTGTTTTGTTTCCGTCCATTGTTATGTTTGCCGGACTGATACTGCCTGTCAGATCGCCTTCCCAGCCGAAGAAGAACCAGCCTACATCAGGCACAGCGGTTAGTTGAACTGGCTCTCCGGGAGTGTATGCCGCCTTGTCGGGGTTCCTGGTCACTGTTCCGCCGCCTGTAATGCTCACATCCAGGGTGTATTCTATCTCAACAAAGACTGCTATTACCGTCTTGTTGTTATCCATAATTATGGTAGCGGGATTAACAGTACCTGTTAAGTCACCTTCCCATGAGTCGAAGGTCCAGTCTGCATCAGGTGTAGCAGTCAGGGTTACTTCGTCTGTGGGATTGTATCCGGGCTTGTCCGGCTCCTTTGTCACTGTACCATTGCCTGTGACGTTCACAACCAACTGTATTGACCCTTCCTCGATAAATACCGCCGTTACAGTCTTGTTGTTGTCCATGGTAATGGTGGCGGGATTATCAATACCAGTCAAGTCGCCTTCCCAGTAGTGGAATATCCAGCCCGTGTCAGGCGTCGCTGTCAACTCGACATTTTCTCCCGGGGTGTATGTCGCCTTGTCAGGGTTCTTGCTTACAGTTCCGTTGCCTGTAACCTTCGCGTTCAGGGTGTATTCCGTCCCGACAAAGACTGCCGTTACTGTCTTGTCGTCGTCCATGGTTATGTTTGCCGGATTGGTGCTGCCCGTCAGGTCGCCTTCCCAGTGGTCGAAAAGCCAGCCTGTATCAGGCGTTGCCGCTAACTGAACATTTTCTCCGGGGGTATATTTCGTTTTGTCAGGACTCTTGATAACTGTTCCGCTGCCTGTGATGTTCACAGTCAGAGTGTATCCCGGCACATCGGTCACAGCCACCTGTTCGACAAAGAGGACGGCATTGTTCACCTCGTCGGTTTCTGCAACCTGGTCAATAGAGTCAATAATGCACCCGATATAATACGTTCCGCCAGGCACGGTGGCGGGGAACGGTATGCTGACAGACTGTGTTTCATAGCCCACGCCGAACCCGGGCGAGGAGAATTCCCCGACTGGATAGTCGCCTGCGGTGATGCTGTTATCGGCTGAGAAGTAGAAGGTGGTCTTGTGCGGGCCGGCGTAGCCGGTGCCTGAGCAACCCACATCCAGCCCTATTGAGAACATCTGTCCTTCCTCAACTGTTGTTGGGCTGACTGTGTGTGTTCCATTATCGTAGAGGTCTAAGGGGCCTGATGAAACTGTGACCCACTTGACTTCGCTCCAGTCGCTTGTGTTTGTTGCGTCGAATGCACGTGCGCGGTAATAGTAAGTACCCGGCGCCCTTCCGGTGATGTCGTAGTGTTTTGTGGCAATCGAGTTGGAAAGTGTTACCCAGTCATAAATTGAGAGGTCTGTAATTTCGATGTCGTCCACATAGAAGCCCTCTTCCAGCACCAACTGGTCAGTGCTGTATCTGAAGCGCATTTGAACACTGGTTCCAGCATAAGCTGAGAGGTCAATGGTTTCCTGTGCCCATGCAGTGGCTGTTCCGGTGTACAGTTTGAGCGCTCTCCAGGTCACGCCGTCGCTTGGCAAGATTTCGAAGTAGGCGTAGTCAAAATCCTCCTCGATGTCGTACCATCTCCAGAAGCTGACCTGGGTGTTATTTCCAACGATGATTGGGTCGGCGTAGGTCAGCGTATAATCCTCCTCGTTGTTATAACCTCCGTAGAAGCTTTGCGAGGGCGAGTGTGACCTCGAAGACGAGATGGAGAACCCGGACACATCCCACTGCCCGGAGCCGGATTCGGCGTTGTCCGTTATCTTGTCCGCGAAGCTGCTTGACTCCTGCAATTCATAGTGTGTCGGGGTATCGCTTGATGTCCAGTTAACTGTGTAGTCTCCGTCAGCATCAGGCGATGGTATATCCAGCAGTTGCGGCACATCAAGCGACACTTCGATAGTGAACTCGCGTGTTGCGGTGTTAAGAGCCGCATCTTCGACCTGGGCAGTGAAGGTTGAGCTGCCGGGTGTTGTGGGCGTGCCGGTAATGGTGCCGTCGGCGTTGATAGTCAACCCGCCCGGGAGGCTTCCTCCTGCCTGTGTCCAGGTGTAGCCGGGTGTGCCGCCACGCGCCGTCAGCGTAGCTGAGTATGACAGGCCTGTCTGGCCGTCGGGAAGCACAAGAGTCTCGATGTAGAGTGACGGGCTGGTGGTAACAGTTATATCTGCTTCAACAGGGTAGTAGTTATGCTTGGTGACAGTCAGTTTAAGTGTTCCAACAGTTGGGTTTATAATAGCGGAGTATATACCGTCCTGGTCGGCATCGCCGTGTACATATACTTCGTCCACACTGCTCACAACCTTCCACAGGCAGATGTGCGAGCCAGGCTCAGCCTTTATGTAAATAGTCTGGTTGCCGGGCGCGATTTCGGCAGGGTAAATTACAGACATGGTTTGCGGGTCTTCGGTCCAGACCGGGAGTTCGGGGTCTCCGAGAAGGTTTATCCCAAACTGCAGCCACCGGTAGGTGCCGTATTGGCCACACAGGTCGGCATTGTGCCACTTGTGCTCGGTGTAAGCCTCGCCAAGGTGGTAGAGGCCCTCGCCGAACAGCTTCTTGTAGAAAGTTCTGTTGTACAGGAAGGACGGGCCCCCGCTATACGAGCCCGGACTGCCCCAGCCGTAGCGGGCGCAGCCCATATACGCGATTGCGCCCCCGTCCGAGAGGCGGGTCAGAGCCTCACCCAGGCACCTGTAGGTGTGGTCAAAGTAGTTTGTCAGGCATGCAATTGTGTAGACTATGCAGTATTTCTTGGAATTTGTTTGGCTATCGGCAACGGAGGTAGAGTAACTACCGCCTGACTCCATGGACCAGTTGGTCATGTAGCCATGAGTCGCCATATTCATGAAGCCGAAACCTTCATCTATCTTGTCTCTTAGCTCAGTTGAGGTAAGGGTCAGGCCGGGTGTTGAGTCGAAGAATTCCGTCATATTAGGCGACCAGTACGGCGCTATGCAGTCGTCGTACATGCGCAACGACCAGGTATGCGAGTCACTTTTCCCTCCGATACCTGTCCAGCACATAACGCCGCTCAATAGCACTTCTTTGCAGAAACCGGTTGAAGGTACTTCTTTCTCATACTCTATTACTTTGCTTGCATATCCCTGGGCATGTTCGACCTCTCTGCAGCATAATCGCCCGACAAAGACATCCGGCTCCATATCGATTGAATCGCCGTTGGTATCGCCGCACCCGCCGTCACCGTCATCGTTCCAGTTAAGGTCGTCGAGACCCGCGTAGTACAAATCGCATGGGATGCCGGTATCTGTAGTGCCTCCAACCTTGCCGTAACAGTCTCTGTCCGGTACTGTATCGGTGTCGCCGCCGAGAAGGACATAGATAGTCCCGTTGTTATTCACATAGTCAATTATGCACCGCTTAATTTGTATCTGCAGGTCGTTGCCGTGTGCCGGGTCACCGGGCTTGTTATAGTCGGGATTGGCGGTAATATCTTCCGTAGTCACAATCGTGGCGGGAACGCCCTTTTGCTTTTTCCAGTCAGCAAGCGGCTGGAACGCGTCCTTGTATGTCTCGCTGCATATAATAAGGTAGTCTATCTGTCCGCCCGGAGCGGGTGGCTGCGCTCCTGCGCCTTTTTGTCCCGCATTCTCGATGGAGTCAATATCAGCGGCATTGTCCACATTACGGGCAAGCATCCGCTTGAACAGTTTGTGCATTCTGCGGGGTCTGACCGTAGACTCCGGCTCCCTCTGGACACGGTATTCGATATTGAGTTTGATTTGACTGTGAAACAACAGTTCTCCGGTCTTGGGTAAGTACTGCAAGGGATTTACCCGGAGGAAGAAAATCTTATGGCCGCGCAGCATGCCGGCTCGCAGGAACTCAACTCTCTTAGCCGGGAAGGGGTTTGCTCCACCGAATATTTTCTGGTCAGGTCCAGAAGCGGGAGGCTGCTCACCCGGGCGACATGCGGCTCTTACAAAGTCAGGCTCGAATGTGCCAAGCAGTTTATCCGTCTTGCAGTCGGTGATGGTAACCCCTTCGAACTTTGCGCCTCTCGGGACGAGGATGTGTACGAAACGTGCCGGAATCAGTGGCGCACCGACAGGGTCTGCTGGATACTCGCACCGCGGCAGCTTGAGAAGCAGGAGGTCGCGGCCGTTGTGCTTGACGATTTTCAGCGCGTTGCGGTCAAGGTTGAGTGTTATTATCTTGCTTTGGATATCCGGTCCGCCGAGGGCAGTGCCTATCATCAAAAGAACTGCACACAGGCCTAACATTGCCGTTAGGCGGGCAAGTGGTGCACCGGATGTCTTTCTTCTCATCTCAATCTCTCCTTCAGCTATGCGGTGCATTTAGCATCGCGCCAATCGTTCCCGGCATTCTGAGATAAACTCTTAGAGGTAGTAGAGGCTTGGCTGCGCCTCATCCCTCTTTAATTATGATTATTAACACTGTTTTTAGGGCCACAAATCCATATTTTTCAGAATTATTGCAAATATGTTAGTAAGGGTTGTATTGAATGCGGGGTTAATTGCGGGGATAAATTGGGGCTGGAAGGGAAAAAGTAGTTGAAATCGGCATCGCTGCGGGTAACATTACGAGTTCGATATACATAGTATCGTAGTATGGCCTAACAGGTGGGGAAGATGTCAAGAGTATGTGATATTTGCGGGAAGCGGGTCACAGTAGGCAACAGGGTCGCTCGCAGAGGTCTCGCCAAGTACAAGGGTGGGGTCGGCAGGAAGATAACCGGTGTCACCAAGCGGAAGTTCAAGCCGAACATCCAGAAAATGCGTGTTGAGGTCAACGGCACTGTAAAGCATATGAAAGTATGCGCCCAGTGCCTCAGGTCGGGCAAGGTTAAGAAGCCGGGCAAACGGCCCCGGACTGTGAAGTCCCAGGATCAGGCGTAGTTTTGCCCCTTTCGGTCTCTTGCGTGCGGGGCAGTTACCGGATGCAGGCGCTCCGCTGTTTTCGCTGGAGTTTTCCACAAGTACCGGCGGGTGATTTATCGCGGGAAAGAAGGGCTGCCCGAACAAGTTTTTGGGATATTGAAGCTGGTAGAGTCAGGTGTGCGACGACTTCTCAACATTTTGCTTTCAAATCCGTAATAGATTGCCCTGCCGGAAGTTACAACACCTGGTGTGCACACCCGCACCTTGGCTGGTTCATATCCTGGGATTCTGCAAGGGGTTAGTACGCCGGGTACGCATATTGTCGGCAGGCCGGGTTATCCACAGGTTATCCACAGCAGGAAGTGTGGAGTAAGGACCGCGATGTTAGCAGGTGAAAATCTCACCAAGCGTTACGGCAGGAACGTTGTGGTAAACAGAGTATCTTTCAGAATCGGCAAGGGTGAGATTGTCGGTTTGCTGGGGAAAAACGGCGCAGGCAAGACAACGACGTTTCGCATGACAATGGGCGTAATTCCACCTGACAGAGGCAAGGTAATCCTGGATGGAGTTGATGTCACGGGGTACCCGATGTACAAGCGGGCCCGCCTCGGGCTTGGATATTTGCCGCAGGACTCTTCCGTATTTCGCGGGCTTACAGTCAGAGACAATGTAATGGCTATCTTGCAGATAGTTGAACGTGACAGCAAGGTCCGCCAGGAGCGTGCGCAGAAGCTGCTTGAGGAGCTGGGGATTGCAAAGCTTGCAGGTTCGGTGAGCGCCAATCTTTCCGGTGGTGAGAGGCGGCGGCTGGAGATTGCCAGGGCCCTGGTGCCGAGGCCGAAGATACTGCTTCTTGACGAGCCTTTTACAGGGATTGACCCGATAGCGGTAGGTGATGTGAAAGAGCTTGTGGTGGGGCTGGTCAAGCGTGACATCGGCGTGCTCATAACCGACCACAATGTGAGAGATTGCCTCTCTATTACAGACAGGGCTTATATCCTTGAGAACGGCAAGATACTTGCCAGGGGGGCGCCGGAGGAGCTGGTTGAGGACCGGCTCGTGCGCGAGATATATTTCGGTGAGGGAGTTTCCTCGTCTCTGTCGGAAGAGATAGAAAGGTGGCGCAAGAAGAGGGAGGGCGCCGCCGGCCTGACTGAAAAGGCACAGACTGAAGGCGGTAAGTGATGGAGCAGCCGCAAGGGTTCGGCAGCAATTCAGGGGGCGGTGCGTCTCGTTCGTTTCTGCGGAAAGTGCCCGAGATTGCCGCCATTCTTGGATGGATTGTCCCGGGCCTGGGGCACTACTACTCGGGCTTGCGAACCAAGGCGGTGATTATCTTCGTCTCGCTTCTAACAGCCTTTCTTATTGGTATTGTCCTGTCCGACTACCATGCTGTATCGCTGGTTGAGCACAAGTACGCGTTTTTTGCGCAGATAGGGGCTGGCGGGCCTGCGCTTCTGACACTTCTGATGGCTGGTGGAAGTGCGTCAGAAGAGGCGGGCCGGGCGATTGACCCGTTGAACTCCATAGGGTTGTTGTACACAATGGTTGCAGGCCTGCTCAACTTCATTGTGGTATGTGACGCTTACGAACGCACGGTGCGGGGCCACTCGGATGTTGGTTGACATAATACTGTTCCTGCTGATAACGTTAATAGTCTCCGTGGTTTCGGTCTCATTAAAATATGACGAGCCGCGGCGGATAGCTTTGGGCACTCTCAGGTTCTTCGCCATTATAGTGGGGGGAATTCTCCTCTTCTGCGTTATTGTGCAGGTGTTGCAGGCTGCCATATAAGGTTGTGTAAATTCTGGGCAGCAAGAGGCGGCCTGCTCAACGGAAAAAGCTTTTCAAATTCTTGTTGCTCAAGTTTGCGATTCGTCAACACGGAGTGTAAACTAATAGTAGGAACAGGTTGGCCCGGAGTTGGGTCAAAAGCAGCCTCTGATTTGCTTATGTCTAGAATGGTTATTTGAGGATAGACCTATGGAAGATACAGGTAAAGCCGATAACGTCGGCTCGCAAGACGACCGTTCAATGTCAACCAGTGGCGCAGGCGCAACCGGGGAGAAGCGGCGCAGTCTTGCGAACCCAGGCTCCGGGTTGGAAACTTTAAAGCTTGTGCTGATATCGCTGGCCCTGGTGTTTGCGGTAGCGGCCTTTGCCCTGGTGCTTCTCAGGGGCGGGGCGGCCGCAAAGGTGCAGCCCCCTCGCACGCTGAAGCTGCCTGACCCGCCCCCGCCGCCTCCTCCGGTGGACAAGGATGAGTACACCCGGCGGCTTTACCAGCAGAAGGTGGAAGAAGCGCGCAAGGAGGAGATGGATGAGCTGAAGGGTCGCCAGAAGCGCGCAGACGAAGCTGTCGCAGTGCTCAGGAAAAAGTATGAGAAAGATGGTAAACTGCCGGAGAAAATAGTGCTGGAAACTCCGACCAGCAGGCCAAAACCCGCAGACCCGAAACAGCAGCAGGACGCCATGCCCAACACCGCGCCCCTCGTTGTTTACCCGCGGGAGAAACGCCTGGAGTTTGACGCAAAGGTGGTGCTTGACAGTGGCGGGGCGTTGCTGGAAATACTCTTGTCAGGCCCGCGGGGCAGGCTGCACGAAAGCCTGCTTGTTACCTTCATTAACCCATACGACCTCTGGCAGGCCTTAGCGCTGCTGGGGCTCAAGCAAACCTACACTGCCCGATGGAGCGGTGACATGGTAGCTCTCGAAGGCGACCGTGCGATTATAGAGGTCGAGTATAAGGGCAAGGATGGCAAGACTGTCCGCAGGCGTGTCGAAGATTTTATCTACGACTTCGCCCGCAACGCGCACATGCCTTATGCCGGCTGGGTTTATACGGGCTCGCATTTCGGGGAGCTCGCCGACGGGACAGCCGTACTCATTGCCGGGGAGATCGAAAACATCATCACCATCTGGCACAGGCCGACTCCGGTCCTTGATAACCCGTTGAAGGACGGCGGGGACGATACGCTTTACCGTGTGTACGAAGGGGTTGTGCCAGAGTCGGGAACAGACCTGCGAGTCATAATGACGGTGGACGAGAAGTACAATACCAAGCGCAAAGATGCAGAGCCTCTGACCGGCAAGTAACCAGGGGATAGGCTTATGGATATCCCGCGAGCGCTGCAACATAAGATTGAAGAGGCCAGGCTGCTGGTGCAGTCCCACCGGAGGTGGAGCGCGTGGCTGAGTTACCTGTTGTTTGTGAGCTCGCTTTGCCTCGTGCTTGCCGCAGTCAGCCGTTTTGTATACATCCCATGGATTTGGGCTGTCCTTGCGGGCATGGCGGGGCTGGGGGCGGTTTGCGCTGCTCTATTTGCCCGGCGCCTGAGTGTAAGCGCGTTTAAGGCAGCCGCAACCCTTGACCTGGCTGAGGGGCTTAAAGAGCGGCTCTCCACCGTTGTCGAAGTGTCCTCGGCAGAGGCGCCCGGCGAGGTCCTTCATGCTCTCGTGCAGGATTCTCTCCAGGTTGCTTCTATGGCTGCCCCGGAGCACTCACTTCTGTTTCGCGCACCCCGCACCTTGCCTCTTACCCTGGCTGCTGCAATTGCATCTGTCGTGGTTGTCTTTGCTGTGCCCGTCATGGGAAGGGCGGGGAACCTGTCTGAAGCCCGCAGGGTTTCCCTGCGCGAGGCCGTTCGCGT
>CAYWBA010000065.1:10441-11828 GCA_964455955.1 uncultured Planctomycetota bacterium
GTACATGTAACTGCGAAAATGCTGCAGGAGCGCGGCGCGCCCGATGAACTCGTCAGGGAGCTTGGGGACCTTGAAAACAACCTTACAAAAGGAGACTCAGAACAGACTGCACTGAAGCTGCAGGCGGTGCGGGGCTCAGTCGAACGGGAACTCCAGGACGCGCAGGACAAAGATTCCCTGCTTGCGACAATGGCCGGCTACGAGCTGCTGCGCAAACTGGCCGGCATGCTTGCCGCCGGCGCTCCGCAGGAAGAGATTGAAAAGGAAGCAGGGCTTGCTGCAAATGAGGCCCCGCTGGCCGTGGCAGCTCTTGAGGAGGTTCTGCGGCGCCTGAGGACTGATTCGAAGTTTCGCGAAGACCTTCAAAACGCCCTGGATGCACTCAGGGCCAGGGACGGCAAGGCTTTTGCGGATTCTATGACGGAGGTGGCCCGCAAGGCGGCCGATGTGCCGCCTGCGGAAGAACTCAGGATGACACAGTCAAGGCTTGCTGCGCTTGCTTCAAAACTTAAAGCGGGAAAGGGCGGCGTGCTTACAGGCTCGCATTCCGCCGGCTCGCCGCCCGCCGGCGCCCGGAGCGACTCGGCCGCCTCGGATGTAGCTTCCGGCGCAGTCCTCGAAGAAGCAATGAAGAGGGAGAAAGTGCCTTTGCGGTTCGAGCGTTTGGTTAGGGCTTACTTTGATATGACAGGTTCTCGGAGGAGGGAAAGATGAGAAAGCTGGCGATGATGTTGCTGGTCCTGGTTGCGATGCTTTTACTTGCCGCCTGCAACGGGAAGGAAGAGGCGCCGCAAGGTGTCCAGGGAGTGCCTTCCCTCTCCACTAAGAAGAGTGAAGAATTCATCAAGGCGGTTGAGGGCTCGCTGCAAAAAGGACTGGATTTTCTCTTCTCACAGCAAAAAGAAAACGGCGCGATTGTCGGGAATGAGCGCGGGGGCGAGCAGGCCGCGCTCGGTGCAACCGCGCTTGCAGCATGCGGCGCCGCCAGAGCGCCCAAGCAAATCCGTACCCGATTTGAAGACAAACTGACGAAAGCGTGCAGCTACATCTTGCGCAAGCAGATGACCGACGGCTCCTTTGCGGGGGTTGAGGGGTTGCCTACCTATACCACCGCTTTATCCATTATGGCGCTTTACAACACCGATTCCCAAAAGTACTCCGAGGCTGTAAAGCGCGGGCAGGAGTATCTGATAGGCGCACAGTATTTCGCCGATGTAAAGGCAGATGACCTCAACTACGGCGGCTGGACCTACGGCAAGGATGAAAAGGCCAAGGGCCAGAAGGCCAACCTCTCAACCTCGCATTACGCCATAACAGCCCTGCGCAACACAGGTCTGACCATTGACCACGATGCTTTCTAAAGAGCTGTTGTCTTCGTGAATCGTTC
>CAYWBA010000066.1:0-11770 GCA_964455955.1 uncultured Planctomycetota bacterium
CGCTCATCCATATATGAGGAATAGCGGTCCAGGGAGCCTACCATACCCTTTGCCGCAGCGTCAATTAGCTTGGCCGCATCTATTTTGGCCTCATCGACGTAGTAGTAGCCTATTCTCTTAAGCAGCTCATCCAGGAGCTCGCTTCCAGTATCGGCTACTTCCTGCTTTTCCACCTTCAGGCGTGCCACTTCAGCCTTAAGCTCATTGATTTTCTCCTCCTTGGCGCGCAGCAACTGGTCCCGTGACAGCCCTGCGCTGGAGGTAGCCTCCTGCCACAGCCGCTCTTGCGCAAGCAGGCTTTGTGCAAGCTTCCCTCTCCGGGTGGGTTCCTTTGCAAGTTCTTTGAGCACCTGCTTGCTTCTGTCAAAATCATCAACAAGTGCAAGTGCAACAGCGGCCTCGGCGCGCACGTTGTAGTCGGAGTTGGTCACGTAGTCGCGTAATATCTTTGCGGCCGCGGTTTCTCTGAGCTTCGCGAAACCCACACGGCATACGGCAATACGGACAAGGTGATCGGAGTAATCAGACAGCTTGTCGAAGAGCTTGCGGATGTCTCTGCGCCCCGCTTCCGCCGCGATGAGATTGACAGCGGCGACACGGGCGGGTGTTTCAATCTTCTTGTTCCCGACGAGGGACAGCAAGTCCTCGAAAGCGGTCTTGCCTACGCCAATCCTGTAGAGGGCGCCGTCAATGACCAGCCGCTCCTTCGAGCCGGCATCCGGCAGTTTTTCTTCAAGCAAAGTCACTGCGTCGCCGCCGAGGTTTTCAATGCCGAGGGTAAGCTCCCAGAGGTCGTTGTAATGCAGGGAACTTGCCTTCTTCAGGAGGCTGTCAATCTTCTTGGCAATGTTTTCATCCTGTGCAAGTGCAAGCCTGCCGACGTTCACGGCGAGTGCAGCAAGGGCAACAAACAGAAGAACCGTAATCAGAGCACGAAACTTCATCTCATTCCTCCGACACATAACAAAGCGGCAAGTTGACCAGAAACGGGATTATAATGCTGCGGTGCGGCGTGTGCAAGCAATAAATTGACTCCACTGGCCTTATCTGAATAAGGACAAGTTTCGCCCTCTCCGACTGACGCACGCTATCCGCCCGCCAACCTGATGATACGACTCCGGCACCCGCTTGTTGGATGAATTTAGCCGCCTGCGGCCGGCCTTGCTGACTCTATCCAGAAATAACAAGCTGCGCTCTCTTTAACTCAAGGTGCAAATTTATGTTTACTGCGCCGCGAGGATATATTACAATCTAGTTGTATTTTCAGGTAATCAGGAGGTTATGGCAAGGTGTTGGAAGAACAAGCCCAGAAGGCGCAAACAGAAGATAGTTCCTCCATGAGCGAGTGGGAGGATTTCCTGAACTTCATAGGCTCAGAGGTCGAGAAGAAGGCTGTTGTACAGTCCAAGACCCAGGTACGCAAGGTGGACCGTCTTATAAACGACCTTCTGCGGACAATCGTTTCCAAGAAAAAGATAACGGAAGCGGAGATGAAAGCCATCCTGCAGGTCACTGTCGAGAAGTTTGTTGAAGCTGTACAGGCACAGGCAGTCACAATATACTTTACTGAAGATGACGAGAGTGTTCGCTTCGACAGCATATATTACTCCCCTACCCTGTATGCAAGCAACCCTGAGCTCAAGCAGCAATACATCGCGCAGGCGGCGGCCCTTAAAACGAAAAAGCTGCGCAGAGGCCAGGGAATAGTCGGCAAGGTGATAGAATCCGGCAAAGGTCACATAGTCGAGGATGCAAGGAATGACCCGAATTTCCTTACCGAAGTTGACAGGCGGACAGGCTTTGTCACCCGCTCAATGATTACCGTGCCTGTCAGGGTCGGCGACAAGGTAATTGGCGCTTTCCAGGCCATTAATAAGAACCCCGACACAGGAATGGACATCTTTACCCAGCGCGACCTCGGCATCCTGGAAGAGATAGCAGGCTACTCCGCCAGAGTAATACAGAAGGCGCGCTTCCCCGAGACGAAAATTGGCGAGATTGAGATGGCGCAGTATATCGCACGGCTTACAAAGTGCGAGTTTGTGAATCTCGACGAGGATTTCGAGCCTAACGAAAACCTTCTCAAAACTATCGGGAAAGGGCCTATAAAGCGCTACAAGATACTCCCGATGAAAAAGGTAGGCAACAAGTCACTGAAGGTCATCATGGCCAATCCGCTGGAACTTCACAAACGCGACTCCTTCCAGCTCGCAACCAGCATGGATATTGAAATCGTCGTTGTCTCCCCCGCTTCCCAGATTGACAAGACAATCGAAGGGGTGTTCGTAAAGAGCGCTGCAAGCGGCGTGGCGGCGAAGCTGGGCCAGGAATACGCCTCCAAGGCGGAGGAAGTCAAGGTCGAGGAAGGAGTGACTGAGAAGAGCGGGCCGATTGTGCAGCTTGCCAACAGGATTCTTGAAGACGCTTACGCCCGCGGCGCTAGCGATGTACACATAGAGCCCTTTGAGCAGGAGGTGCTTGTGCGCTACCGCGTTGACGGGGTGCTGCAGGAGGAGCTGCGGCTGCCCAGGCAGGCGCTTGCCCCGCTTGTATCACGTTACAAAATTATGTCGAGTCTTGACATCACCGAGCACCGCCTCCCACAGGATGGAAGGATAAAGTTCAAGGAATTCACGAGGACGAGCGTTGACATTGACCTGCGTTTGGCGATTGCACCAATGGCGCACGGCGAAAAAGTGGTCATGAGAATTCTGGACAAGTCCGCAACAACGCTCGGCCTTGATGCCATGGGCTTTTCACAAAAGAACATCGAGACGTACCGCTGGATGATAGCCCAGCCATACGGAATGATACTGCACGTCGGCCCGACGGGAAGCGGCAAGACGACCACGCTCTACTCCGCGCTTACTGAGGTGAATAAGCCTGACATAAATATCCAGACTGCCGAAGACCCTATCGAATACATGCTGCACGGCATAAACCAGTTGCAGACCCACAAAGACATAGGACTGACCTTCTCGGCCGCCCTGCGCTCCTTTCTGCGGCAGGACCCTGACGTAATAATGGTGGGTGAAATCCGCGACAGGGAGACTGCCGAGATGGCTATCGAGGCCGCGCTTACAGGCCACCTTTTGTTCTCCACGCTTCACACCAACGACGCCGTAGGTACAGTCATGCGTTTCGTCGACATGGGTATTCAGCCTTTCCTCGTCTCCTCAGGGCTACTCGGCGTCGTTGCGCAACGACTCATGCGCCGGCTGTGCACCAAGTGCAAACAGCCATATAAAGCTTCCGAAAAGGAACTTGAGCTTATAGGCACGGAGGAGCCGGTTGAACTTTTCAAGACGGTAGGCTGCTCACGCTGCAACGACACAGGTTTCAAAGGCCGTATCGGCGTGCATGAACTGCTGCAACCCAACGACGAAATCAAGACCATGATAAACAAGATGGTACCCTCCAACCAGCTCAAGGACGCAGCAACGGCCAACGGCATGGCCACGCTTTTTGAAGACGCGATGGACAAGGTCCGCCAGGGTATTTCTTCTCTCGAGGAGGCACTCAGAGTCGTGAGAGTGGATTAGCGACTGCCCGGCTCCCAAGGAGGTCAGCCATGCACCGGCAGAGTAAACCGTCAGTTCTGATAATCTACGACTCCAAAACCGGCAACACTGAGCAGATGGCCCAATTCGTCAAGAAAGGCGTGGAGGAAGAGGGCCTCTCCGTTGAGCTCAAGAAGGTTGACGACCTCAAGACAAGAGACCTTCTTAAAGCAGACGGGATAATTGTAGGTTCCCCTACTTATTACGGCCTGATGACCGGCAAAATAAAGAGTTTTTTTGACAAGAGCGTAGAGTATCACGGCAAGCTCGACGGCAAGGTCGGAGCTGCATTCGCCACATCGGGCGTTCTCGGCGGCGGTAACGAGTCCACCGTATTGTCAATTATCCAGTGTTTCCTCGTACACGGCATGATAGTTCAGGGCTCCCACACAGGGGGGCATTACGGAGCAGTCTCAATAGGCAAGCCCGACTCAAAGGCCCAAAAAGAAGCTATTCGCCTGGGAAAGCGCACCGCGGCGCTGGTCAGGCAAACTATTTCCTAACCATTTTCGGGCAAAATTATCTGAACCCACCAAGTCCTGCCTTAGTATTAGCTACAGAAACGCGGTCACTCCCTAAGCTTAGAAGGGCTGGAGGGTTTAATGAAGTTACGCTGTCTACCGGCAGGTTCACACATTCTAATGGTACTCACTCTTATCGCGATGCTCTTTCTGCCCGGAGTTTCACAGGCTCAGCCCAAGCCACCTCCGGAAGAGGACCCGCCCGACACGCAGGCCCGGGAGAACGGGCCGAAAGATGGCAAGCCCACTTTTGTAGTTGAGGCAGGCAAGGAAATCGCCATTGACAGCCTCCTTGAACAGCTCGGCAAGATGACCGGCAAGAGCATAGTGCCCGCGCCGGGCATTTTCGGGAGGCGCATCAAGTTTGTATCAAGCTTCAAGGCGGATTATCACGTCCTGGAAGCTGTTCTCAAGGTTAATGGGATAACTCTTGAGCCCAGAGATGTTGAAGGTACACAGATAATTGCATCGCTGAGCGACAAGGAGCTTCGGTCCCGCAGGTACGGCCAGACGCCGGTTATCTGGATCCGCGAGCCGGAGGACCTGAAAAAACTGCCGAAAGACAACGAGCTGGTTACGGCTATTCTCGAACTGAAGTATGCCGACCCCACGCAGGTGGAGCGGACGCTAACCAACCGGCTTGTTGACCGCCAGGGCCCGGGCCAGATTATTTCTGTCGTAGGGCAGCCGGTTATCATTGTCAGGGACTTCGCCAGGGAAATACGCTACTACTCCAAGCTGATTCGGGCAATAGATGTAATGCCCAAGTCTGTCGAGATGCGCGTGTATAGTCTCAAACACGCTATTGCGGGCGAAGTTGCCCAGTATCTGCAGCAGCTTTCTCAAGGCGGCCGCATACAGCAGCAGCGCCGGCCCGGCCAACCTGTCAAAACCGGGCTTGAGGCCCAGTTCGTAGCCGACACGCGAACAAACAAGCTCATCGTCCTTACCTTTCCCGAGAATTTCGAGCAAATAGAGAGAGTTATCAAGGAGCTTGATGAGGAAATCCCGGAGGGTACAGGCAATATCCATATCTACATGCTCAAGCACACCGACGCGCAGAAGATGGCGACAGCGCTGCAGTCAATTCTTTCCGGGCAGACCCAGCGCCGCCCCCAGGCCCGGTCCACAAGAACAGGCCAGTTGCCTGCGCAGCTGCAAACCATACCTTCCCGGGTAGTTGCAGAAGACCAGACAAACAGCCTGATAATAGAAGCCGAGAAGAAGGACTACGACGAGATTGTCAGCATCATCAGGCAACTCGACGTGCGAAGGCCACAGGTCCTTATCGAGGCAGCTATTATCGAGGTGTCCGCCAACTCAAGTACAAACATGGGCATAGAGCTTGCAACTGTAGATATTGCAGGGGCGGGCTTCCGCTTCGCAGGCGGGAGCCTCTTCGGCCTTTCAGAGCTCGACCCTGCAACACTCACCAAGACCCCTCTCGGCGGCCTCGGCGCCACAGCACTCATCTACAAGGACGAGTTCAACCGCATTCCTTTCCTCCTGCAGCTCTTGAGGTCGAATACGGATGTCAACGTTATCTCAAGCCCCCGCCTGCTTACCAACGACAACGAGCAGGGAGAAATAAAGGTTACCGACCAGGTGGCGACCACCACCTACATTGACCCTCAACAGGGAGCTTCGAGGCAGCAGTTCGGCGGCTACCAAGAGGCGGGCATAACACTGACAATAACGCCTCACATCAGCTCCGACAACTATCTGAGGCTGGAAATACAGCTCACAATTGAGCAGTTTACCGCAGCTCCGGTTGCTGGCTCTCCGGCCCCCCCGCCGAAGACGAAGCGCGAGATAAAGGGTATAATAACTGTGCCTGACCGCGAGATAGTTGTTATCGGCGGGCTTACCAGCGAAGAAGAAAATGACACAGTCAACAAGATTCCCTTTCTCGGCGATATACCGATACTGGGTGCCCTGTTCCGCTCAGTCCAGACAGTGCGGCGCAAGACCAACCTCTATGTATTCTTGACGCCCCACATCATCAGCGACGAAAAGTTCGACTCGCTGAAGAAAATCTCACGCAAGCAGATGGATGCCGCCCGGCTCATTGGAGCTAAAGTGGACTCACTGAGCCAGATACTCCAGGACCTGCCCTCTTACTACGCCAGACGCAGGTCCAAGTGCTATCTCGAGCTTAAAGAAACTCTGCAAGATATCTTCGGCAGAGATTTCAGAAAAGCCTTCGTCTTAGAGCATGAGGAAATTGATGAATTTTTCAAGGAGTAGGTGCAAGCGGCCCAGAGGGTAACACAGATGCTAACTGAACTGCTGAACGAGCTTGTCAACGAAGGGCTCATTACCGAGCGCCAGATGCAGGAAGCCTGCAACGTTGAGCTGGAGACCGGCAAGCCTTCCTACCGGTACCTGCGCGACAACGCACTTATCCCGGAGCAGCGCCTGCTGGCCGAGATTTCCAGGAAGCTCGGCCTGCCTTACCTGAGAGACCTTTCAACAGCCGCGGTTCCGGAAGAATTTGCATCCCGCGTGCCTCTTCGTTTCGCACGCTCGTACAGCCTTATCGGCGTGGACCGCAGCGGGGATGCAATTGTCGTTGCGACAAACGACCCGCTCGACACCGAGCCCCTGGACGAGGCAGAGGGCATGGTCGGGTGCGAGATTGAGCCTGTAATCGCAGACCGCGCGGAAATCATGTCTCTTATCAATCGCACCTACGTGCAAGGCGGCAACGTTGAAGAGATGCTCGACGACCTTAACCCGGACGAAATAATAGGCATGGCTGAAGAAATAGAAGAGTCCGAGGATGTCCTCGATATCGCCTACAAAGCCCCGATAATCAAGCTGGTCAATATGCTCTTCTTCGAGGCGCTCAGGATGCGGGCAAGCGACATACACCTGCAGCCTTACGAGGACAAGCTGCAGGTACGCTACCGCATTGACGGGATTCTGCACGATACCCAGGTCGTCCCCAAAAAGGTGCAGGAAGCGGTGATTTCACGTATCAAGGTTATGGGGCGCATGGACATTGCTGAACGCAGGCTCCCGCAGGATGGCCGCACCACCATACGAGTCGGCGAGGGGGAGGTTGACATCCGTATCTCCTCAGTGCCGACCTCCCACGGCGAGCGCATCGTCATGCGACTCCTTGACAAGACTTCCAAACTACTCGAGCTGACGGACCTCGGGCTTGACGAGCGCAATCTTGGACTTCTCGATACCCTCATACACTACTCGCACGGGATTATTTTCGTCACCGGCCCGACCGGGAGCGGCAAAACCACGACCCTCTACGCAGTGCTGCAGAAAATCAACTCGCTTGAGAAAAACATTCTCACAATCGAAGACCCGATTGAGTACAACTTAAACGATGTCAGCCAGATACAGGTCTCGGCGAAAAAGGGGCTTACCTTCGCCTCAGGCCTGCGCTCACTCCTGCGGCAGGACCCCGACATCATGATGGTCGGGGAGGTCCGCGACATAGAGACCGCGCGTATCGCAATCCAGTCCGCCCTCACCGGCCACCTCGTCTTCTCGACGCTGCACACCAACGACGCACCCGGTGCCGTAACGCGAATGCTTGACATCGGCATCGATCCCTATCTTATTTCTTCATCGCTTATCGGCGTTGTAGCACAGCGGCTTGTCCGGCTCATATGCAGCCGCTGCAAGGAGGCATACATGCCCGCCGACAAGGAGGTCAAGGAAATCGGCCTCGAACTCTCGCAGATACCCGAAGGTGTCCTCTACCGAGGCAAAGGCTGCAACCACTGCATGGGAACTGGGTACTGGAACCGTGCCGGTATATATGAAATACTTCCTATGACAGACAGTATCCGCACCCTGATTCTCGACCGGGCCGGCGCAAACGCGATAAAGCAGCTCGCTGTCCAGGAAAGTATGAAAACCCTCAGAATGGATGGGGCGCAGAAAGTCCTTAAAGGCGAAACCTCGGTCGAAGAAGTCCTGCGAGTCACGCAGCTTGATGTTTTCTAATGAGGAAACCTGATGGCGGTTTTCGAGTACAAGGCGCTTGACACCAAAGGCCGCGGAAAGAGCGGCGTGATTGATGCAGACACGCCGCGTGACGCCCGTGACAAACTCCGCAAGCAGGGTGTCTTTGTCACCGATATGACCTCCATCGCCGAGAAAAGCCAAAAATCCTTGCGTAAAGCGCTCAAGGTACCCGCCATCAAACGCACCTCCGCCAGCGAAATCACCATACTTACACGCCAGATGGCCACACTTACCGGAAGCGGCGTCCCGCTTTCTGAAGCCCTTTCCGCATTGATTGAACAGGTTGACAACAAGCATTTGCAGGCTGTTTACAGAGATATTCGGGAAAAAGTCACGCAGGGGGCCCAGCTCGCGGACGCGCTTTCGCTCCACCCGCTCTATTTCAGCAAGCTCTACGTCAGCATGGTGCGCGCCGGCGAGGCCAGCGGCAACCTCGACCAGATACTCTCGCGCCTCGCCGACTACCTGCAAAAGCAGCAGCGCTTGCGCGGCAGAGTCGTCGCCGCGCTCACCTACCCTATAATCATGGTTATTCTCGGAGTTGGCGTAACCCTCTTCCTTATGGTCTACCTTGTCCCGAAGGTGACTGAAATCCTCAAAAGCAGGCAAAAAGTGCTGCCGCTGATAACCGTTATTGTCAAAGGCACAAGCGATTTCCTTGTCGCATACTGGTGGGCCGTCGCAGGCGTGGTGGTGGTCATCTTCCTCATCTACAAGCTTATAGTTGCCACAGAGGCGGGCCACTACAAGCGCGACTCGCTGCTCCTGTCCGTACCGGTACTGGGCAGTTTTTTCAAGAAACAGGCTATAAGCCGTTTCTGCATGACAATGTCAATTCTACTCCGCTCCGGCCTGCCGGCATTACAGTCGCTGATTATTGTCAAGCAGGTGGTAGGCAATGCTGTCCTTGCGGAGGCAATCCAGGATGTCCACGACAGGGTGCTTGAGGGCGCCGATATCTCGACCCCGCTACACAGGAAGAAGAAAATCTTCCCGCCCGTTGTCGCCTACATGGTCTCGGTGGGAGAAAAATCAGGCGAACTGGAAGAAATGCTTGAAAAGGTCGCAGACGCCTACGATGATGAACTCGAGGTGCAGGCTCAAAAGATTACCTCGCTTATCGAGCCGGTGATTATTATCTTCCTCGCCGCAGTCGTCGGCATTATCGTGCTTTCCGTAATACTGCCGATAGTCCAGATGAGTCAGATCTAACAGATAGAAGGAGGGGCACTGATGAACAAAAAGAGACGGCGCGTGGCAGGCTTCACCCTTGTGGAGCTCATGGTGGTACTGGTTATAATAGGTATTATGGCCGGCGTGGTCGTGGCAAGCTTCTCAGGCCAGACAGAAAAAGCTTATAAAACCCGGGTGATGGCTGATTTCAAGGTCTTAGAGGATGCGATTGAGATGTTTCAACTGGATGTTCACCGCCCCCCGGAGACACTCGAAGAGCTTATAGTAGCCTCGGATGCCGAAGGCTGGAACGGCCCTTACCTCAAAAGGCCCCCCCTGGACCCATGGAATGAACCCTACATTTACGAGTACACCGGGGATTCCTCCTTCCCGTATGAACTCAAGACGCTTGGTGCAGATAAGGCTGACGGCGGAGAAGGCCAAAACAAAGACTACTCAAACCTTGATTTTCTCCAGGAGACAGGATACGGGCAATGAGGGACCGGTCGCTCAAATCAGCCGGTTTTACGCTTATTGAGCTTGCCCTCGTACTGATTATTATCTCGGTGCTGGTAGCCATGGTCGTGCCCAACCTTGACAACCTCTCGCCGAAATACAAGCTTCGCGCGGGCGCGCGCGAAATCGCCGCAACCATAGAGAAATGCCGCTCGCAGTCCGCGCTCAAGAGAAAGACCTATTCCCTTGTCTACGACCTCGACGAGGACTCCTACTGGATACTCCTGCCGCAGGAGCTTGATGAATACGGCGAGCCGCTGGAGACAGAAAGAAAACCGATTCTTCCCAAGAGAAGGCTCCCCTCCCGCGTCGAGATGGTCGAGGTGGTTACCGCGGACAACGAAAGCACCACCACCGGCCAGGTGCAGCTTGATTTCTCGCCGTTCGGAAATACCGGCAGCCACATCGTGTCGCTGCGCTACGGCGATGAAGACGATGACAAACTGAAGATATGGGTGCGGGCAAACGCCTTCCTGGGGTTTACCACGTTCCACCACCAGGAGATTCAGTTCGCCGAGTACGAGGCGGAAGAAGATGATGAGACCTATGACGAAACACCCTGAGGACCAGGCAGGCATAGTGCTGGTGGATATCCTTTTTGCAATTTTCGTGCTGGGTATTGCAGCGCTGCACTTTGTCGATGCCCGCTCCAATACAATGAGGCGGGCTCACTCCACTGCGCGCCTACGCATTGCAAGGATGCTCACCTCCCAGAAAATGGAAGAGATTCTTCTGAATGAAGTATCCCAAGAGCCGCAGGAGCTGCAGGAATCAGGCACATTCGAGGACGAGGGCTACAGCGACTTCAGCTTCGATATTGAGGAGGAAGAGGTTTCGATTTCCTCCGAGGAAGACCTTAAAGACCCTGAGAAGACTGAGAAGTTCGTGAGGCGGCTTACCGTCACCGTAACCTACCCCGGCCAACGGGGGACCGAAGACACTTTCTCCCTGACCACAATCCTGCCGGAGGAGGAGGAAGAAGAAGGTGGGTAGAAAGACTCCCAACGGTTTCACGCTCCTTGAGGTAATTATGTGCCTCGTGCTTGTTGCGATTATTTCCGCAACGACCTACACCATCCTGATATTCACGCTTCAGCAAAAAGAGAGGGTCCAGAAGAGCACCCTGCTCAACAAGGTCGGACAGGGGATAATAAAGATGATAAGCAAGGACCTCGAAGGGCTCTACACCCTTGATGTAAAGAATCCCTTTGAGGGCGTGGACAACGAGACCCAGGACTGCATGAACTTCACGTCAACCGCCAGCTCGCTCCCAAACGAGGAAGGCGTCAGCTCGAACCTTGTCGAAGTGGGTTACAAGGTTATTCCCAGCGACGAACATGATGGGCTCTTTGTCCTGCTCAGACGCGAAAGCTACCACATTGAGCATAACCCGCTTAAAGGCGGAAACCTTTACGAGGTCTACGACCAGGTCAAGCAGTTCAACCTCCAGTACTACGACGGCGAAGAATGGGTGGACAGTTGGAATTACGAAGAAACCCAGTCAGTGCCCCTTGCTGTAAAGGTCGAGTTTACAATCCGCGCGCGCACCGGCGAGTTTGAAGCAGAGGTCGCCGAAGAGGAAAAGCGCAATGAAGACAAGGACCCCGAGAAGCAGGAAGGCTATTTTTCCGCAATAATAACAATACCGGTCGTAGCCCCGCCGACATCCCCATGATGCCAGGCAAAACTGCCGCCAGCCTTCGGGGTGACTGTCTAACTCATGAGTGAGGCGCCGCGCTCTTTTTCGCGCTCATCTTCAGAAAGGAAAAGTATCCGGTTGCAATGCTTGCAACGGACAAGGTCCTCCCCCCGCCAGATGCGGTTAATCTCTTGAAGCGTCACCGACATGAAACACCCCTGGCAGGCCCTGTCGCGGACCGCCACCACCGGGTGGTGTTTTTCCTTGGCAAGTACGCGCTCATACTTGGTGAGTATCTCTTTCTCCACCTGGGAGGCAAGCGTTGCGCGCTTCTGTGCGAGCTGGCCTTCCTCATCCTCACACTGGCT